>NZ_JBFALK010000026.1:0-132974 GCF_040656155.1 Microtetraspora glauca | reverse complement strand
TACCCCTCCGCCAGACTGCCGTCAGCGAACCGAGCCCGAACCACAGGCAGACGAGCCAGCTCGACCGCGAGCGCGACCAACCGCCCCGCCCCCGCCGCGCTCATCCCCGCCGCCGTACGCAACCACAACTTCGTCGACGCATGCCCATGCGCCCTGGCCTCACCAGCGGCGTGGACCCGCTCCACCCGCGCCGCGACCGCCGAAACCAGCCGATCCCGCGCGAACAACAGATCCTCTACCTCGGCCAGACACACCCCCGCGGACTCCGGCACCACCGCGAGTGCCAGAGCGGACGCCATCTCCCGGACCGACGCCACCAACGGCCACGACACCCGACCCGCAGAACGGCCGTCCGAACCGCCGCCGTTCAGGCCTGGGCCAGGAGATCCACCAGCATCGGACCCGGCCCCACGGGGCTCAGCTCCACCAAGCTCAGCTCCACCAAGCTCAGCTCCACCAAGCTCAGCGCTGCTCCAGCCGGCCCCCTCCAGGTGGAGGTCACATGATCCGGCACCGGCACTATCAGAGTCGACCCCACGGGGCTGGGTTCCATGCGGATCGGCTCTATGCGGCTCGGCCCCACGGGGCTGGGCCTCATGTGGTTCGGCGCTGTTCCGACCGGCCTCGTTCAGACTTGGCCTACACGATCCGGCACCGCCAGCATCGGGCTCGGCTCTGCGAGGCTCAACTCCAACAGGCTCGGTGCCTTTCGAACCGGCGTCGAACGGACCGGAGCTACTCGCTCCGCTACGCATTCCGGTGCCATCGGGCTTGCTTCCATGAGGCCCGGTGCTGCTCCAACCGGCATCGTTCGGGTTGGGGCCACGAGGTTCAGCGTCATCGGGCTCGGTACAGCCATGATGAGCACAGCCAGGCTGAGCACAGCGAGGCTCGGCACGGCAAGGCATGGCTCCGAGAGGCTCGGCTACGCCGGGCTGGATGCCGGTCGAACCCGCAGCGTTCGAGCGTGAGCCATGGAATCGGGCGGCCCCGGAAGCCGCGTCACCGCAGTTCGCGTCGGGAGCAAGGGCTGAACTGCCCTCCGACATCCAGGCCTTGGCCCACGAGGCGACCTGCTCCCACTCGGAGCCATGCGAACCGACGCGAGAAGGGCGCTCGTTCCGCGAAAAGAACTCCAACGACCCGAAGAACTCCGCCACGCTCACCCCTCCCGATATTCGAACGCGTATATGAATGATGTCATACTCGAACGTTCATTCGCAATGAATTTCGCGAGGAAGTTGGCGCTTTGATCGGATATGAAATTGTGTGATATTTCCATTGTGAGGGATGGTTGCGGATTGGTGGAAGGTGTCCGATAAGTGTTATCTTTCTGCTTGCCGATTGGCACCCCATGGCTCTTGTTTAAATGGATTGATCCCATTCCGAGTGCTTGTCGGCCCGGGGAGTTCGGTTAAATCGTAAATGTCCATTGATGGTGCGAGGCTTTGGCATGCCCTTTCGCCTCGTTCTGTTGTGTGCCTCTCGATGTTCTCCTCGAAGGATCCAATATTTGATCGGCTGAAATTCCGGAATATGTTCTTCGCGGAACACAGATGTCCGGGTCTATTGGCAAAGGTGTGGGGTGGTCCCAGAGGGGGTGCGATGCCGTTGTGGTCCGCCCGGCAATGGCTGTGGTCGGCGACTCCCTCCGATGGGCGGCGGGAACGCTGCGCTCCCTGACGGTTGGAGGCGCCTTCGCCGTAATCCGGTCCCTGCTTGTACGTTTGGTGCGTTCCCGCCAGGTATCGGCGTGGAACGACGGCGGTGGTGCGAGAAGACGATGCCGGCGTGAGGCGGCAAGGTGATCCGCTCCGGGTGGTGTCGGAGCACGCTCTGGGGATGTCGTTCAAGTGGGCCACGCTTTCGCTCGGTCGTGAATGCGGGTGTCAATGAGCACTCCGAGCGGGGTCTCCTCCTTGAGTTCCCCAGGACGGACTTACTGCCGAGAAGCGGATCCTCAATGCCGGACATCGGTCCGATCTCGGACGCCCGTCAATCCGAATCACTTCCAGATTGTGTCCGTGGCGTCAGGCGGGTGTTTCGACTCCTGCGGTAGTGGAAACTATGCGGACTAATGCCTCACAAGCGTGGAGTGCAAAAGTCTCTGAACACCCCATGTCATCAAGGGGTATTTACGGCATCACCGGAATATCGCTGTTTGTCGCGCTCATTTTTGACGCTCTGGTAATTTCCTTGCGATGCTCCTGATCAATGTGCGGGTACTCACGGTCCCGTCGCTTCGACAGTAAACACCTGTGACGTCCTGCGCATTCTCCATGTCGTCATGGTGGATTTGCGATTCGAAGCCGACATGTCCGGTAAAGCTCCACGCGAGTCCTTTCAGGAGAATCTGTGCAAGGTTTTTCTCGACGTGCGCCGCTGGTAGCGGCGCTCGCCCTGGTCGCAGCGGCACTCATGGGTGTCCCGGCCCAGGCCGAGGCCACCTCCTCGGTCGTGGGCACCCGGCCATCCGCTCTGCCGCGGCCGGAGAGTACTCCCACTCCGGCGCCGGTGGCCGCGCAGGCACCGACCGCCGTGGGACAGGTCTGCGGCCCGCCGTACGTCCAGGGAAATCCGAACCTCGGCCCGCTGTACCTCCCGCGTCAAGGATGGATCGCCCGGATTCTCCGGGGCTACGTGCCTCTCGGCGGGCTGCCGCCGCTGGCGTTCGTCTACCGCTACTGGAACGACACGGACAACGGGTGGCGCTATCCGCCGGACTTCGGATTCGCCCACTCCGGCGGGTACACCAACGGTAGGCCACTGATCTCCGCTACGGCCCTTCCCGTGGGCACGAGGCTCGACCGGTTCGGCGGCGAGAACGGTTCCTTCCTCGCGCCGTACGGCACGCCGTACGTCCGGCGTTCTCTTCCGCCGAGCAATCTCAACACCTTCGCAGGCGACCCGCAGCATGTGTGCAACTACCACGCCTACGAGGTGATCAAGCCGTTCAAGGCCGATGCCGGACCGGCCGCCTCGGCGTTCCAGCAGCAAGGGGTCGGGACGCAGTACCACCTGCTCAGCAAGCACATTCCCGAGGCGCCCCAGACGCCGGCGGAATTGCCGGTGAGCTGGCTGGTCGCCAACGGATACCTCAAGCGGCTGAACTGATCCTCTGCCTCGCGACGACGCTGTGCCCTCCCCGTCCCTCGACGGCAGGGAGGGCACAGCCCTAATCAGGGCAGCCCTGCCCGAAACAACCCGGTGGCGCGCAGGCCCGTGCCGTGCAGTCCGCGTCATCGTCACAACCCGCGTCATCGTCACAACGTTCTGATACGACTCGCCGACCTCACATGATCGGCTGGAGTTCCACCAGCAAGCGGGGGCGTGACCGGGCCGCCGCGGCCCCGGGCGGGACCGGCGCATCCCTGTCCGGGCTCATGCGACACAGTCCAGTACGACTAAGTCCCGAGCAAGTCCCGAGCGGCCACGTCCAGCGCCGTCGACTCCTGTGCGGGGAAGTCCTGTACAGCACGGCGACGTGTTGGGCGAGGCAGCGTGCGGTGTTCGGCTGGGCATGGTCCGGTCCGGCGCGGCCGCGTCCAGGGAGGGCGGCGCCTCGCTAACGGATCGCCGCCCGGCGCAGCTGGTCCGTGATCGGCGGGGCGCCGAGGCGGTTGTCGATCTCGATGTACGGCACGGCCGGAGGCTCGTTCACACGAATGGCCCGGAGATACTCCTCGAACCGGTCGAGCTTCTGGCCGTCCCTGTCCAGCCCACGCTCGGTCAGCCGCCTGCGCAGGGTGGGGCCGTCCGAGCGGACCCACAGGAGACGGACCGGAGGGCCGCCCAGTTCGGCGACCCAGTGCCGCCAACGGTCGGCGTCGTGCACCTGTGAGGTGAACGGCCCGCTGAGCATCACCGGGCAGCCGTGCGCGCGGATCTCGTGCGCGGTCGCGGTCAGACCGTCGTACTCGTGCCGCTTGACGTGCTCGTCGTACCACGGGCCCTCCCGCTCGCCGGGCGGCTTGCCGTACGCGGCGAGAGTGGCCTCGACGAAGGTCCCGTAGACCGTGTCCTTGTCCAGCAGGGCGGGCACGGGGTCCAATCGGCGCAGAAGCGCCGAACAGACCGTCGACTTGCCCGCCCCGGGAGGTCCGGACACGATCCAGACGGGTGCCTTCATACCTCCATCATGTCCGGCGATCCCTCAGAACCCGCAGAGCTCCGAGAGCGACTTCGCGGCCTTGTCGTTGGGTGTGGGGGTGGCCGTGTGGGCCGGCCTGCTCGCCGACGCGCCCACCGACGGGCTGGCCGACACGCTCGCGCCCGGCGAGCCGGAAGCCGAGACGCCGGTGCCGCTCGGGCTCGCGGTGACACCCGCGGCCGACGTACGGCTGTCCGCCACGGACTCGCGGATGGCGTTCAGGCTCAGCTTGCGGATCTTGGCCCAGTCGGGGTTGCCGGTGTAGATGACGGGCGGCACGAACTGCAGGCTGGTGATCTTGGCGTCCTTCACCTTCAGGCCGAGCGGGACCAGGTGCTCCAGGAGGTCGCGCGGGATGTCGGTGCGGAACATGTGCCGCGCGGCGGCGGCGATCTTGTTGAAGTTGGCGAGCACCGTGGCCGGGCTGGCCTGCTGGGCGAGCGCGCCGATCACGCAGCGCTGGCGGGCCATCCGGGAGAAGTCGTCGCTGTTCACCCGCGAGCGGCCGTACCAGAGGACCTCCTCGCCGTTCAGCGTGCGGTAGCCCGCCTTGATGGTGCCGGCGGTGCCGTAGTGGCCGCCCCACTTGATGTCCTGCTCGACCCGGATGCGGAGCCCGCCGATGGCGTCGACCAACCGCGCGAAACCGAACATGTCGACCATCGCGTAGTAGTCGATGTTCAGGCCGAGCGTGTAGCCGATCGCGTCCTTCAGCGCCTCGGGGCCCCGGTTCTTGCCGCCCATGAGCTGCGGGTTGTTGTCGGCGTAGTACCAGACGGCGTTCAGCAGGCCCTGGCCTTCGGCGTTGAACCCGTTGGGGAACTGCTTGTGCATCGGGCTGCTCGCGGGGAACCGCACGTACTGCAGGTTGCGCGGCAGACTGAACAGGACGGTGTTGCCGGTGGCGAGGTTGACGCTGGCGACGGTCATCGAGTCGGTGCGCACGCCCTCGCGGTTGCCCGCGGCGTCCGCGCCGATGAGGAGGAAGTTCACCCTCTTGCGCCCGTTCCAGGGGTCCTCCGCCCTGATCGGGGAGGGGCTCGGGCCGCCCGGGTTGGGCACGAAGACGTCGTCCAGGAAGTCGTTCGCGGTGTTGACGGTGCTCGCGGTCAGCGCGAACGGGGCCATCACCGAGACGCACAGCACGCCGACGACGATGCCGGAGACGATCTGCCCCTTGCGGGGCAGGCGGTCCGGGCGGAGCGCCATGTACGACATGGCGATCAGGCCGAACCAGGCGAGGGCGCATGCCCCCGACGCGATCGTGATCGTGGTCAGGGTGCTCGGCCGGAGCGCCGCGCCGGCGTTCCACAGGAACTGCACGCCGTAGGCCACCGCCGCGATCAGGATCGCGCCGAAGACGGCCAGCAGGATGAAGCCGGTACGGCGCTTGCCCGCCCGCAGATGGGCCGCTCCGGGGATGATCGCCGACAGGGCGGTCCAGCCGATGAGGGACCTGGTGGTCACCGGCTTCCCGTATCGCGGCCCCCCTCCCTTGCCCTGGGGGGCACGGGGCGCGTTCTGTGGGCCGTCGGCCCTACGCGGCGGACCGTCGCCGTTGCGCTGGGCGCCCTGACCCTTTCCGTTGCTCTTGCCGTTGCCGGGAGGCCCGTCACCCCTGCGGGGCGCGCTCCCGGCCCCGCGCGGCGGAGCCTCGCCGCTACGCGGCGGGGCCGGGGGCTGCGGTTCTCCGGTTCCGCGACCGGCGGGTCCGGCGTCCTGCTGGGAGGCCCGCGGCCTGCGCGCCGGACGCCCCGGTTCCCGGCCCGTCTCCCGACCGGGACCACCCGGCTCCCGACCGGGACCACCCGGCTCCCGTCCGGGTGTGCCCTGCTCTCGTGCGGGGCCGCCCGGCTTCTGCTCGCGCCGCCCCGCCTCCCGCCTGGGGTTCGCCGTGTCGCGCTGGGAGCCGCCCGTCTCCCGTCCGGGGGTTCCGGTGCCGCGACGTGAGTTGTCCGTCCCGCGCTCGGAGTTCCCGGCCCCCCGCTGGGCGTTTCCAGCGGGGCGTCTCCGGGGGCGCGGTTGTGACGGTCCCTCCGGACCGTCGCCGGCCTCGTCCATGGCGTCCCCACGGCGCATGGTCAACCGCTCCCGTCTCGACGGCAAATGCCCGGTATCTGAAGTTGCAGGAATTGACGACGGATTCTAGCCCCATATCCCTACAAGGCTGACAGAAGCCAAATAAGGGACTATGAGACCGAGGACGCACCGACGGCCCAGGTGTTGCACTGGTAGGCCTTCTGGCGCATGTATCCCTGCCGGAACCACCCGTAGTTACTGGCGGTGCTGCCGTGATCGCGTGGCCCGCCGGGTGGGTCGCCGAGATGGTTGTAGGCCCACAGCAGCGAGTTGCGCTGGGCCGCGCTGATCGGGTAGCTGGCCGCCACGGACCGCATGAACATGCCGCCGAAGCAGGTCGCCTGGAGTTCGTGCCGGCGCGTCAGAGCCAGCCGCGTGTTCTTCGACGAGGTCGCGAGGTAGTGGCTCCACCACTGGTCGGAGATGCCGGTGAGGTTCTGGATGTGATGGCCGTACTCGTGGGCCATCATGCTGATGATGAGGCCGTGCCAGTTGCCCAGCGAGCCGTACTCCTTGGTCATGGCGGACGTCGAGGCGTAGATCGTGCTGTTGCGCGGGCAGTAGTACGGCACGTTGCTTCCGGGAGACGGATAGTCGCCGCACGCGCCGCGCCCCTTGCGGGCGGCGATCATGTACCCGGGTGCCTGCCAGGTGATCCCGACGCGGTCCAGGGCGGGTCCCCACGCGTTCCCCATGCACTTCCCGGTCTTCAGGATCAGCGCCTTGAACTGGGCGTGGTTGTAGATGTTCGCGTTCCCCGCCGGGCATCGCGTCGTCGGCAGGGTGCCGGCGAGGTAGAGGCTGTTGGCCTTCAGGCTCTTGTTGACCTGCCGCACCGGCTCCGAGGTGGGCCCTGACGTCGGCCGTGACGTCGGCTGTGAGGTCGGCCGTGACGTCGGCCGTGACGTGGGTCGGGTGGTCGGGGGAGAGGTCGGCTCGTCGTGCGGCGGAGGCGAGTAGGTGAACGTCGGCAGCGCGATGGGCGTGGTCGAGCTCTCGTGCCCGGACTTCTTGAGCAGCGCGGCGCCGACGAAGAGGACCACGAGGGCGAGTGCCATCACGCCCAGCAGTCCGCCGACGATCGCGCCGGCACCCGACTTCTTCTTCCGCGGCTGCCAGGTGGGCGGCGTGTAGCGTGGCGGCCCGTACGGGCCGGTGGGTCGCTGGGGACCCGGCGGGTACGGCGGGTTCGGATGCGGCGGTTGGGGGGACCAGCCCTGCGGGCCTTGCGGGTGACCGGGCGGTGGAGGCGGCTGGGGCATCCCCGGCGGCGGCCCCGGTGGCATTCCCGGCCCCGGCGGCATCCCGCGGGGCGCTCCCGGTGGCGCTCCGTACGGCGGACCCTGTGGCGGCCCGTACGGCGATCCCTGTGGCGGACCCTGCGGCGGAGCCTGAGGCGGGGGCGGCGGATAGGGCGCGCCCTGCGTGCCTGGAGGTGGTGGCGGCGGGAACCCCGAGGGTTGCCCCGGGTACGGATTCCCGCGCTGAGGCGGCGGTGGAGGGTACTGCGTCGCCAAAGTTTTGCCCCCTTTTCCGGATATGGGGCAAAACCATACTGATTTCACACCTGTCACGGATGTCGCAGTAAGCGGGAGCGGAGGGTAATCGCCCGAGGTGATCTCTGCGATGTTCCGGAATAGCCGGGCCTTTCTGCCCTAGCTTTTCTCGCATGAATCTGCAGCAGCTCCGTTATGTGGTCGCGACTGCGGAGCACCGCACCATGACCGACGCGGCCCGGTCTCTTTACATCGCGCAACCCGCACTGTCCCGCGCGATCCGGGACCTGGAACGCGAGCTGGGCATGACCCTCTTCGCGCGCTCGGGGCGGGGCGTCGTCGTGACGGCGCAGGGACGCAGGGTGGTCAAGCTGGCCCGCGAGGCGCTCGACGCCGTCCATGAGATCGAGTCGCTGGCGGCGAACACGCACGCGGCCGGGGCCGAGCTGCGCATCGCCTCCACGCCGAGCCTGGAGCCCGGCCTCGCCGGGCGGCTGCTGCCCGCCTACGCTGCGGAGCATCCGGGCATCCGCGTGCACATCGTGCGGTGCGACGGGCGTGACAGCGTGGTCAGCGCCGTGCGCGAGCAGCGCGCCGATCTCGGTCTGACCGACCTGCCGGTGCCCACCGATCTGGTGACCCATCCGGTCGAGCGGCAGGAGATCGTGTTGATCTCACCTCCCGGATCCGGCCTTCCCGAGCCCGTGCCGCTGGCCCGGTTGACCGGCATGCGCCTGCTGCTGCCCACCGCCGGTAGCCCGCGCCGCAGGGAGTTCGACCACATTTTCACGACGTACGGCGTCCGGCCCGTCGTCGCGGCCGAGTCCGACGACCGGACGGGCTGGCTGGACACGGTGCGGGAGGCGGGCGTGCACCTGCTCTGGTACCGCGCGATGGCGGAGCCCGCGGCCCGGGCCGGCCTGGAGGTCCGTTCCCTGAGCCCTGCGCTGAAGAAGGTCATCGCGGTGGTCCACGCCCGGCGCAGGCTCCCGGCCATGGCCCAGGACTTTCTCGCCCTCGCGGAGGGCGGCTCCGCCGCCTAGTTTTGGAGCGCTCCAAATCCCGGATCCGTATTGATCGCTTATTCAGGTCGCAGAGGTAATCTGGCCGGGATGTCTACTCTGCGGCTTCGCGGCCGGGCCTTCGGCCCCGGTGACTACGCGATCATGGCGGTGGTCAACCGCACACCCGACTCGTTCTTCGACAGGGGGGCGACGTTCGGGTTCCGCGCGGCGCTCGACGCGGCCTCCCGCCTGATCGACGAGGGGGCGGACATCGTCGACATCGGGGGCGTCAAGGCCGGGCCGGGTGACGACGTGGACCCGGCGGAGGAGATCCGCCGGGTCGCCGACCTGGTGGCCGCGGTCCGGGCCCGCCACCCCGACGTGATCATCAGCGTGGACACCTGGCGGTCCGAGGTCGGAGAGGTCGTCGCCGAGGCGGGCGCGGACCTGCTCAACGACACATGGGGCGGGGTCGATCCCGGTCTCGCCGAGGTCGCCGCCCGGCACGGCGTCGGACTCGTCTGCGCGCACGCCGGACGGGTCGAGCCGCGGACCCGTCCGCATCGCATCGCGTACGCGGACGTGGTGGCCGATGTGATCGACTACACCACGGGGCTGGCGGAGAAGGCGGTCTCGGCAGGCGTGCGCGAGGACGCGGTCCTGATCGACCCGGCCCACGACTTCGGAAAGAACACCTGGCACTCCCTGGAGATCAGCCGCCGTCTGGACGAGATGGTGGCCACCGGCTGGCCGGTGCTGGTGGCCGTGTCCAACAAGGACTTCGTCGGTGAGACGCTCGGCGGCCTGCCCGTCGAGGAGCGCCACGCCGGGACCCTCGCCACGCTCGCCGTCTCCGCACTCCAGGGGGCCCGGGTCTTCCGCGTCCACGACGCGGCGAGCGCCCGCGCCACCCTGGACGTCGTCGAGCGCCTGCGCGCCTGACCCGCCGGCCCCCCGGGAGGGCAGGGTGATCAGGAGTAGATGCCGGCCAGGAACCGGACGAGCACCGCCTCCCGGACCTCGGCGGGCAGCGCGTCCAGGACGGCGTTCACGACGGCCATCTCCTTCGGACCCTCGCCGCCGAGCTCGATGCCGACCGCCGCGGCCATCTCGGCGAAGGTGGCGTCGTCGAGCGCGTCCAGGTCGATCGAGGCGATGAGCTCCGGCAGGCCGTCCGGCACCACGGCGGGGCCTGACCGCCGCGCCGCCTCCGCGGACTCGGCGATCACCTCCAGCATGGCGTCGACGCCGAGCAGCGTGACGCCGGTGACGGTGATGTGGATGTTGGCCGGGATCCTGGCGTACGAGAGCTGCGGCTGGAGGAACCAGCCGCGCCTGCGCGCCTCGTCGGCCAGCACGAACACGTCGATCCCGCCGTCAGGCTCGGCCGCGATGGCGACGAGCGAGGACTCGGGACGGCCGAGGACCCGCAGGCCGGGGATCGCCGCCACGCCCTCGACCAGCCGCCGGGTCGCCTCCAGGGTCGTACGGCCCAGCTCCAGATAGCCGTCCCGGCCGAGTGACTGGAGGGTCGCCCACGCCCCGCCGAGCGGGCCGGCGGAGCGCGAGCTCTGCACGGTGGCGTTGATGATCGTGTATCCGGGCCAGGCGGCGGACGCGAAGTAGGCGCGGCGGCGCAGTTCCTCGTCCCTGAAGAGCAGGACGGAGGCGCCCTTCGGCGCGTAGCCGAACTTGTGCAGGTCGCAGGAGAGCGACGTGACACCGGGAACGCTCAGGTCGAACGCGGGGATCTCCGCCCCCGCCTCGCGCAGCCACGGAAGCAGCCAGCCGCCCACGCAGGCGTCCACGTGGCAGGGCACGCCCCGGGACGAGGCGAGCGCGGCGACCTCCGCGACGGGGTCGATCACGCCCTGCGGATAGGACGGCGCGGAGACCACGACGAGGATCGTCCGGTCACCGATCGCGGCTTCGACCGCGGGCACGGAGACGCGGAACGTCACCGGGTCCACCGGTACGGGGACGACCTCCACGCCCAGATAGTGAGCGGCCTTGTGGAACGCGGGATGCGCGGTCACCGGGAGCACGAGCTGCGGGACGCCGCTGTCTCCGCTCGTCCCCTCGCCCGGCCCCGCGCCCGCTCTCTTCGCGCGCCAGTGGTCGCGGGCCGCCTTCACCGCCAGCATGATCGACTCGGTGCCGCCGCTGGTGAAGATGCCCAGGGTGGACCCGTCGCCGCCGAGCAGGTCCGCCACCGCGCCGACCACCTGCTTCTCCAGCGCCACCATGCTCGGGAACGCCGTCGGGTCGAGCATGTTCACCTCGAGCATCTCGGCGTACACCCGGTGCGCGGCGTCGTGGATCTCGGGGCGGCCGGTGTCGTACACGTACGCGGTCACCTTGCCGCCTCGGACGGGCAGGTCACCGGCCTTCAGCTCGGCCAGCTCGTCGAGCAGCTCATGAACCGGCCGGCCGTACTCGGGAAGCATCAGATCTCCTTGGGGGACGGAGAGCGGAGGGGAATTCCGATGCTAGAGAAGGTACTCGGCGGGCGGCTCCCCGGGGAGACAGAGCTGGCGGTGCCACAGCCGGTGCATGTGCCGGCGGAACCGGCGCAGCGTCTGGGGATCCGAGGCTCGGCGCAGCAGGCCGTCGGGGCCGATGAAGCCACCGCGAACGAACCCGTGGGCGCACCAGATCACGGTCCAGATGCTGAATTCGATGTCGATGTCCACATCGGAGTCGCACCGGGCGAGCGAGTCCCGCAACAGGTCGCCGACCACGACGATGACCGGCTGGACGTACCGCTGCTCGAAGTCGGTGACGTCGACCGCGTCGGCGAGCCAGCGATGCATCCAGAGCGCGAGGTTGTCCGGGTACTCCAGGCAGAAGTCGAGATACCTCTCCAGCAGCGCGTGCACGGACCCGGTCTCGCGGAACTCCCGTACGGACTCCTCCAGCATGGCGCGGTGCCGCCGGAAGGCGAGGTCGAGCACCGCGAGGTAGATGTCCCGCTTGCTTCCGGCGACCGTGCCGAGCGTGGCCAGATCGAGCCCCGACGCCTCGGCGATGTGGTGGAGGGTCGTGCCGTCGTAACCGAGGGCGGCGAACAGGCGCGTCGCGGCGTTGACGACGAGGTCGGACTGCGCCCCCTCGTGTGGCTCGCTGCCCTGGTATGTCATGAAACGGGACTACCCTTCGCGACCGGAGTCAACCTGACGGCGACGGGCTCACGAGAGGCGGGCTGGGAAGCGTCGTGGCGACGGAGGCCATCTGGACCGGGACGTCCCGCACCGTCACCGCGCCGGCCTTCCTGAAACGCATCCGCAGGGTGACGTACTGGCCGACGGTGAGCGGCCGCTCCAGGTCGCGCAGGGTCACGGTGAACGGGCCGGTGCCCACCCAGACGAGTTGCAGCACGGGTATCGGGATCTCGGGTTTCGACATGTCCACCGTCTTGGCCACGCCCTCGGCGGTTATCTGGACCAGGCTGTCCTCCGTCTTCCCCGCGTTGATCAGCGAGAAGTAGACAGGAACGGAGGCGCCCGCCCGATCCTGGGCGGTCGGAGCGGGGCCGACGATGGACGCGTTCCTGATCTTGATCTCGCCGACCTGCGTGTTGGCGCCCTCGGTGGTGGGGTAGTACTCGGGCGTGACCGGCTCGGTGCCGCAACCGACGCCGGCGAGCGCCAGGACCGCCGCCGCGGCACACCGCAACCACCCGCGCGACCGGTCACGCGGCCTTTCATGAACGCACGACATGAGCCACGCCCCCGCACACTATTTGTGGTCACTCGGATACATAACGTATACAACGCCGGGCTGTGCGGGCGGTGCGGCCCGGCGACCGAGGCGGAGCCTTTACCCGAGCCCTCCCCGGGTGGCGCGTCCGGCGGTTGCCCCCGGTCCTGCCTGCGGCCCCGGGGCCGGTCGCGACGCCCGTCCGGACGCCGCGAGGGGCAGCCGGACGACGGCGCGCAGGCCCGGCGCGGCGTCCTCCAGATGGACGCTCCCGCCGTGGGCCCGCACGGTCTCGCGAACGATGGCGAGACCGAGTCCGGCGCCGCCGTCGTCCCGGCTTCTGGCGCTGTCCAGGCGGGTGAACCGGTCGAAGACCCGCTCCCTGTCCTCCGCCGGGATGCCCGGCCCGTCGTCGGTCACGGTCAGCACCGCCATGCCCCCTCCCGCGTCCCCTGCGGCGCTCTCCTCCGAGCGCAGCCCGACGACCACCGTCGAGGTGGCATGCCGTACGGCGTTGGCGACCAGGTTGGTGAGGACCCGTCCGAGATCGAGGGCGTCGCCGTACACGGTGATCCCTGGGGCGAGTTCGCCGGTGACGCCGTGCCGTTCGGCGGCCCGTCCGGCCAGCGCGGTCAGATCGACCGGCTCGCGGCGGGCGGGCCGCCCCTCGTCGAGGCGGGCCAGCGCCAGCAGGTCCTCGGCCAGCCGGGACAGCCGCATCGTGTCCTCGAGCACGCCCTCGGCGGTCTCCCGCCACTCCTGGCCCTCGGGGTGGCTGAGCGCGACCTCCAGTTGCAGCCGGATGCTGGCCAGCGGGCTGCGCAGCTCGTGGGAGGCGTCGGAGATGAGGGCGCGCTGCCGGGCGTCGGCCACCTCCAGCCGGGCCAGCATGTCGTTCAGCGTGGTGGCGAGGGAGTGCACCTCGTCCCGCGCCTCGGGCACCGGGAGCCGCCGCGCGCGGGCCGTCCCGCTGATCTCGGCCGCGCCCCTGCGCAGTAGCGCGATCGGCCGCAGGGTCCGGCCGATGACCAGCCAGGACGCCGCCGCGAGCAGCACGAGCAGCAGCGGCGTCCCGACGATCAGCACGTGCCCGGTGGTCTCCAGGCTGCTCTGGACCTCCTTGAAGGATCGTGCGGCGACGACGGTGCGGCCCGCGTCGGCGCTGAGGACCCGCGCCCGCAGCGGGCCGGGGATCCCGTACGGCCTGCCGTCCAGGAACAGGGGCGTCCCCGAGCGCATGGCCGTCTCCCGCTGCTTCCAGCCGAGCAGCGGGACCAGCCGATCGGTGTTCGGCGTGGCGTTGACGATCCGCCCGGTGGCGTCGAGCACCTGGACGATCGTGTTGTCCGTCGTGACGATCTGGTCGCCGAGCCGCCCGGCGTCGGCCAGCGCGACCACCTCGCGGGCGCGCTGGTACACCTCGTCGTCGATCGTCCCGGCCAGCGCCCTGCCGAGGACGCCGACGAACACGTACGCGGACACGGCCAGGGCGAGGGCCAGGATTGCCGAGGCGGTCGCGGTGAGCCGGAACCGCAGGCTCCTGCGCCGCCACCATCCGGCGGGGAACCGCCCGGGGCCGGTCCGGGGCGGCGGCTCAGCCGCCATCGCTGACCAGCCGGTATCCGGCGCCGCGCACCGTCTGGAGCGCGTTCCTGCCGAACGGGGTGTCGATCTTGCGCCGGAGGTACCCGACGTACACCTCGACCACGTTCGGATCGGTGTCGTAGGTGTCCCACACGTGTTCGAGGATCTCCGTCTTGGACACGACCTCGTCGTGCCGCCGCATCAGGAACTCCAGCAGCGAGAACTCGCGGGGCGTCAGCTCGACGGCGGTCTCCCCGCGCGCGACCAGGCGGCGGGCCGGATCGAGGGAGAGATCGCCCGACCGCAGCACGGCGGGCCGCCGCCCGCCACCGCGCCGCAGCAGCGCGCGCAGCCGGGCCACGAGCACCACGTACGAGAACGGCTTGGCCAGGTAGTCGTCCGCGCCGAGGTCGAGCCCGTCGGCCATGTCGTACTCGCCGTCCTTGGCCGACAACATCAGGATCGGCACCCAGTTCTCCTCCGCGCGCAGCCGCTTGCACACGTTGTAACCGGACAGCTTGGGCAACATGATGTCGAGCACGACCACGTCGTACTCGCCCGTACGGGCACAGTGCAGGCCGTCCTCGCCGTCATGGGCGAGATCGACCGCGAATCCCTCGGCCTGCAGGCCCCTTTTCAGGGCAGCCGCCATCCTTCGTTCGTCTTCGACCACCAGAACCCGCATTGCCCCATCTTGGCGCCTGTTGCCTGAGACCTGGCTGAGAGCCCTCTCAGCTCGTCTCAGCGTCGGCTCAGGTTCGGTCGCGCAGGCTACGGACATCGGGCCCGTCGAGCGGACCCGGTGAATTTCATCCGTTTCACCCGTTTCGCGCGGAACGCCGGGCGATTCACCAGAGTGGAGGCATGACATGCGGAATGGAGCACGTGCGGTGAAGTGGGGAGTGCCGATCGTCGCCGTCGCGGTGGTGGCCGGGGTCGCGGCGGCCGGGCCGGTGATCGCGGCAGTCCAGGGCGACCCGTCCCTGCCGGAGCGTACGGCGCAGGAACTGCTCGCCGACGCCGCGCGGACGTGGCAGTCGGGCACGGTGCGGCCGATGTCGGGGACGATCGTGGAGACCGCGTCCCTGGGCCTGCCCTCCCTGCCGAACATGGGCGGCGGCGCCTCGCCCTTCTCTTTGCTGGCCGGCTCCCACCAGGCCAAGGTCTGGTACGGCGGGCCCGAGCGGATGCGGCTGATGCTGCCCGGCGAGATGAGCGAGAGCGATCTCGTCGTGAACGGTGACCAGGTGTGGTGGTGGGACAGCGCCGCCAACACGGCCACCAGGGTCAAGGGGGGACCGGCCGCCGGCAGGCCGGACGCCTCGCCGTTCCCGAGCGCGATCACCCCGCAGCAGGCGGCGGAGGAGGCGCTCAAGGCGGCCGGAGGGAACACCCGGATCACCGTCGGGAAGGACGCGACGGTCGCGGGCCGCGCCGCCTACGAGGTCGTGCTGACGCCCACGGACGGCGGCTCGCTGATCAAGGACGTGCGGCTGGCGATCGACGGGGAGACCTTCATCCCGCTGCGCGTCCAGGTGTACGCCAAGGGGACCGCCGAGCCGGCGTTCGAGGTGGGCTTCGACACCGTGACCTTCTCCCCGCCGGCACCGGAGAACTTCACCTTCACACCCCCGCCGGGGGCGAAGGTCGAGGAGGCGGCGGTGCCGTCCTTCACGCGGCTACCGCACGGGAAGGACGAGCACGAGGCCGACGCGCCGCGCGTGGTCGGCGAAGGCTGGGACCGGGTGCTCGTCGCGTCCGTCCCCAAGGGCTTCGGGCAGGACCCGGCCGGGACGACGGGCAAGACGACCGGTGAGCCGACCGCTGAGACGACCGGCAAGGAGAAGTCCTGGCGTGATTCGGCGGACGGCGCGGCATCGCTCGCGGACGGCCTGCTGAAGTCGGCGACGCCGGTGAGCGGGGAGTGGGGGAGCGGACGCCTGATCCGGACGAAGCTCGTCACGGTGCTGCTCACGGACGACGGGCGACTGGTCGCAGGCGCGGTCACCCCCGAGGTCCTCTACGCCGCGGCGGGGCAGAAGTGAGCCACGCGCGACGGTCTCCGGTGAGGCACGCGGCGGGACGGTCGGCGGGATGAGCCCGGCGACGAAGGCGGGGGCGCCCAGCGCGGCGCCCCCGCCCCCCACCGATGAGAACGTGACAGGGAACGCGACAGGGATCGTGACGGACCGCGCGACTGAGAGCACTGGCGAGAGCACCGCTGAGAACGCGATCGTCACGACCGGGCTGACCAAGCGGTTCCGCGGCGGTCAGGTGGCCGTGGACGACCTCGATCTGGTCGTCCCGCGCGGGGCGGTCTTCGGCTTCCTCGGGCCGAACGGTTCGGGCAAGACGACCACGATCCGGATGCTTCTCGGGCTGGTCACCCCGACGTCGGGCGCCTGCTCGGTGCTCGGCGAGCCCATACCCGCGGGGATCTCCAGGGCGCTGCCGCGGGTCGGTGCCCTCGTCGAGGGGCCCGCCTTCTATCCCTACCTCACGGGCGAGGCCAACCTGCGCCGGTTCGACGCGGCCGATCCCCGCTCGGACCCGCGTACGGTGCGGCGCCGTGTCGGCGAGGCGCTCGACCGGGTGGGGCTCGGGGCCGCGGCCGGCAAGCGGTACCGGGCCTACTCCCTCGGCATGCGCCACCGCCTGGCCATCGCGGCGACCCTGCTGGGGCCCAGGGACCTGCTCGTCCTCGACGAGCCGACCAACGGCCTCGACCCCCAGGGCACCAGGGAGGTACGCGCGCTGATCAAGGAGGTGGCGGCGGACGGGACCACGGTGTTCGTGTCCTCCCACCTGCTGTCCGAGGTGGAGCAGATGTGTACCCACGTCGGTGTCATGCGCACCGGGCGGCTCGTCGCCCAGGCGCCGATCACGGAGCTGCGCGCGGGTACCGCGCCCGCGATCCGGGTCGAGACGCCCGACGCGGGCGAGGCGGTGGCCGTACTCGCCGGGCTCGGCCTGGCGGGCGCGGTCCACGCCGACGGGGTGGCCACGGCCGCGCTGGGGGACGCCGCCCCGGAGCGGATCTGCGCCGCGCTCGTCCGTGAGGGTGTCGCCGTACGGGGCTTCGCGGTGGTGCGGCCCAGCCTGGAGGACGTCTACGTCCGCCTCACCGGGGAGGGTTTCGATGTCGAATCATGAACCGTCGGATCGCGCACGTCGACCGTCGACGGCGGTACTGACCCCGCCGGACCAGACGCCGGACCGGGCGGGAGCCGTACCGGACCGGGGGCCGGGGCGTCTCCGGGCGGCGGCGCGGCTGCTCGGAGCCGAGGCGGCGCTGACCTTCCGCAGGCCACGGCACCTGGCCATGCTCGGGGTGCTCGCCATCGTGCCGATCCTGATCGGGGTGGCGGTGCGCCTGGTGGCCGGGGACGGCGTGACCGAGTCGATCGTCGCCCAGGTGGCGGGCAACGGCCTCGTCCTCACCTTCGCCGCGTTCTTCGTCATGCTGCCGCTGATCCTGCCGCTGGCGGTCTCGGTGGTGGCGGGCGACGCCGTGGCGGGCGAGGCGAGCCAGGGGACGCTGAGATACCTGCTCACCGCCCCGGCCGGACGCGGCAGGCTGCTGGCGCTGAAGTACGCGAACGTGCTGCTCTTCTGCCTGGCCGCGTGCACACTGGTCGCGGTGTCCGCGCTGGTCGCGGGCTTGGTGCTGTTCCCGTCCGGGCCGGTCACGCTGCTGTCCGGCACGACGGTCCCCTTCGCCGAGGGCCTGCTGCGTGCCGGGGTGGCCGTGCTGTACGCGTCGGCGGGGATGGCGGCGCTCGGCGCGCTGGCGCTGCTGTTCTCGACGCTGACCGAGAATCCGATCGGCGCGATCTCCGCGACCGTGGTGCTCGTCGTGGTGTCGGAGGTCCTGGTCGCGATCCCGCAGCTTTCGGCCCTCCGGCCGTTCCTGTTGACGTCGTGGTGGAACGCGTTCGACGGGGTGCTTCGCGCGCCCATGGACACCGGGCGCATGGGGACGGGGCTACTGGTCTTCGCCGGCTACATCGTGATCTCCGGTTCGCTCGCCTGGGCGCGGTTCACCTCGCGCGACGTCACGTCCTGACGCCAGTCAGGACGGGCGTATGCGGTTTTGAGGATTTTGTCGCTAATGTTGCCGCCAACCGCGGGGCGCCCGCACCCCCCCCTCAGGGCGCTCCCACACGAGGTGGTGGTCATGCGGCACTTCTTCGGGTTGCTCGTCGGCGTGCTTCTTGCGGCGGCCCTTCTCTTCGGGGGCGGCTGGGCCGCCCAGGAGGCGGTGCGCGGCGCGGCCCAGAACATCGAGCCCTTCAGGGACTCCCGGATTCTCATCGCCTTCGGTGTGCTGGCCGTCGTGGGACTGCTGCTCGGCCTGGTGCTGGTCGGCCGGATGTCCCCGCTCGCGGCGTTCGTGCCGTCGATGGCGCTGCTCGCGTGGACCGTCGTCTACGCGCTCGACGTCAGCCGCGCGGCCGGCCTGGCCCCGACCGCGACGTCCCTCCACAAGGAGGTCGTCCAGGCGGGGCACGGCATGCTCGCCCTCCTCTCCACCGGCGTGTACGGCATGCTGGGCGTGGCCCTCTTCCTGCCGGTGCTCATGCCGTCGCGATGGGCGGGTCCTCCCCAGGATGATGAGGACGAGTTCGAGGAGCAGGGCTACTGAGATAGAGGTGGGCGACGACGTCCTCGATGGACGTCTCGCCCGGCACCGTCGCGCGCAGCTCGTCCACCGTGCCGTCGAAGGCCAGCCGCCCGTGGTCGATCAGCATCACCCTGCGGCACAGCCGTTCGATGTCGCCGAGGTCGTGCGTGGTCAGCAGGACGGTCGTCCCGTGCTCGGTGTTGAGCTCGCGCAGGAACGCGCGGACTTCGGCCTTGCTGACGATGTCGAGCCCGATCGTCGGCTCGTCCAGCACGAGGACCGACGGGTCGTGCAGGAGCGCGGCGGTGATGTCGCCGCGCATGCGCTGGCCGAGGCTGAGCTGGCGGACCGGCGTTCCGAGGAAGTCGCCCAGCCCGAGCCGTGTGGTCATCTCGTCGAGCCGCTCCCGGAACCTGGCTCGATCTACTTTGTAAAGGAGCCGGACCAGTTCGAAACTGTCCCGCAGCGGGAGGTCCCACCACAGGGTCGTGCGCTGCCCGAACACCACGCCGATCTCGCGGGCGAGCGCCGTACGGCGCCGGGACGGGTCCAGCCCGGCGACGGTGACCCGGCCCGAGGTCGGCGCGAGGATGCCGGTCAGCATTTTGATCGTGGTGGACTTGCCCGCGCCGTTCGGGCCCAGGTAGCCGACGAACTCCCCGGCCCCGACGCGGAAGGACAGGTCGCGCACGGCGTGCACGGTCGTGCCGCGGACGCGGAACGACCGGCCGATGCGGTCGACGTCGATCATCTGCTCTAACTCCCTGTCGATCGGTAGCGGCGGACTCCGGACCGCCAGGCGAGCGCCGCGACGGCGGCCATCGCCGCCGCGGCGGCCGGTGAGAGGAAACGCAGCCAGTACGGCAGGCCGAGGGGATCCTCGCGGCCCAGTACGTACAGGCCGGGCTGCCAGTTGACGAACGCCAGCGGCAGGACGTAGGTGACACCCCGGACGAGGTCGGCGCCGTACACGCTGAGGGGGTACTGCGTGAGCTGCGCTCCGCCGTACGTGAAGGCGTTCGCGATCTCGGGAGCGTCGGTGAGCAGGAACTGGAGCGCCCCGCCAAGTGCCCAGATCGACGTGAAGATCACCAGCCCCGAGAGGACCATGACGGGGATCATCCAGGCCCGGGTCACGGGCACGTCCAGCCGGGCCAGGCCGATCCCGAGGACGACCGCCGCCTGCAGCACCCGGCCGGCGCGGTGCGGGGTGAACCTGTCGGCCGTGATCTGGACGAAGGTCCCGACCGGCCGGATCAGCATGGCGTCGAAGGTGCCCGCCCTGATGTGCTGGCTGATCCGGTCGGCGTTGCTGAACAGCAGGTCGGCGAGCGAGAATGCCAGGCCCGCCGCGCCGTACAGGAACATGACCTCGGACAGGCCGAGGCCGCCGAGCGCCGTGGTGTTGGCGAAGATGACCCAGATGACCGCGACGTCCAGACCGGCGGTCACGCAGCCGCCGACGGTCATGAGGGTGAACGAGACGGGATAGCGCGCGGCCGCCCTGGTCCACGTCCAGATCAGCAGGAGGTAGACGCGCATCGGCTCTCACCCACCATCGACGACCACCTTCCGCCGTGCCGCCCGGGTCAGGAGGGCGCCCAGGCCGAGCAGGACGGCGGCCCACATCACCTGGAACCCCAGCGCGCCCGGGATGTCGGCCTTGCCGAGATAGATGTCGGCGGGGACCTGGACCATCGCCGACCAGGGGAGGGCTCGGGCGAACGTGCCCAGCCAGCCCGGGAAGATGACCAGGGGGAGCATCAGCCCGCTGAAGAACGTCGTCAGGACCAGTGACATGACCGCGAGGCCCCGGTCGTCGCGCAGCCAGCAGGTCGCCAGCGCGACGATGTAGCGCCAGCCGAAGCTGATGACGACACCGAGCGCGAAGCTCACCGCGAACGCGGCCCACACGGTCGCCTCGCCGGGGAAGCCGATCCCGAACAGCAGCGCGCCGGCGATGGTCGGCGGGACGCTCCGTACGAAGAAGAGGAACCCGGCACGGCCCAGGTCCTCCGACAGGCTCCACAGCAGAAGGGGTGCCGGGCGCACCAGGTCGAGGGCGATGTCGCCGGTACGGATGCGCTGGGTGATCTCCAGGCCGCCGCCGAAGACCTGCATCGGGCCGATGTACGCCTGGGTGAGGAAGCAGAAGGTCACCGCGTCGGTGACGTCGTACCCGCCGAGTGCGGGACGGGCCTGCCAGAGGGCGATCAGCACGTACGCCCGCAGGACCCCGAAGACCGTGTTGGTGAACGCCCCGGCTGCGGCGGCTCCCCAGTAGGTCGCGTGCTTGCGGAAGCTATATCGCACAAGTTGGGCATAAAGGGATAAGAGGTGCGATTCGGTGAGGAACCTCCGATGAAGTGTGGGCACGAACGACGAAACTTAGCGTCCCGCTGGAGAGCGGGCAACGGATTTAACGATCGACCAACCGGTAGACGAAGCGCAGCCCCGACCATGTCTCGTCGACGGCGCAGACCTTGTTGTCCACCAGTCCCCGCTCGAGGCCGTATTCGCGGACCGGGCCTCCGGACAGGTCCGTCGCGACGCCGCTGGATTTCTTGGGCCAGCACACCCACAGCCCGCCGTCCCTCGCGAGCCGCCCGGCGGCGCCGGGGAACTCGTCCAGAAGAGTGGCCATGTCCGGACAGAACAGCAGGATCACGTCGTACGGCTCCGGCCCTTCGTGGTCGTCGATGCCGAGCCCTGAGGGGGAGTTGATCATGAGCACCCGGTGTCCGGGCTTGATCCCCAGTTTTCTGGGCAGAGGGGTTCCGGAATATCCCGACATATAGTGAAATCCTTCCGGTCGGCGTGGTCTCCGTCCGCAAGAGCGGTAGTCCGCGGCAATCATCCCAGCAGACGGGAGTGGAGGTCAGCGTGAAATCGGAGATCGATATCGACATCCATCCCGGCTATCCCGTCAGCTGGCAGGCCGCCGCTTTCAACGGGATCATGCGGGGTACGGCCCGCCCCATCTCCGCCGTCCTCCTGCGGCACACAGCCGGAATGGCCCTCGCCAGCAGGTTGATCGGCCTCGGGCAATGGGTGCCGGGACGTCTCCCGCCGGAGGCCTCCACCGTCCAGGCCAGCTTCAACGGCTGCTCGGGAGAATGGGTACGAGGCGGCCCCGGCCTGGACGAGACCAAGGTGCTGCTCTATTTCCACGGCGGCGCCTACTTCATCTGCTCGGCGGCCACCCACCGGCCCATCACCTGGCGGTTGTCGGCGGCCACCCGGCGCCCGGTGCTCGCGCTCGACTACCGGCAGGGGCCGGTCCACTCCCTCGCCGAGTCCCTCAGCGACGCCCTCGAGGCGTACGAATGCCTGCTCGATCGGGGCTTCGCGGCGAAGGACATGCTGCTGGCCGGGGACTCGGCCGGCGGGCATCTGACCCTCGCCACGCTGCTGGCCCTGCGGGACCGGGGCGTTCCCCTGCCCTCCGCCGCCATCTGCCTGTCGCCGTGGACCGACCTGACCGACGGGTGCCGCAAGGACAACCGCTGGCTGGATCCGATGTTGCCCGCGGGCCGGGTGGACTGGCTCGCCCGGCAGTGGACGGAGGGCCTCGACTGCCGTGACCCCCTGGTCTCGCCGGTGTTCGGGGACTACACGGGCATTCCTCCGCTCATGATCGTGACCGGCTCGACCGAGATCCTGCGGAACGAGGCCCGCCGGGTCGCGCTGAGCGCGCGGGAGAACGGCGTCCCGGTGACCTACGAGGAGTGGCGCCGCATGCCGCACGTGTTCCCGATCCTGGCCGACGTGGTGCCCGAGGCGCGGATCTTCTTCCGGCACGTGTCGCGCTTCCTCAACGCCGTCGAGGTCCGGGCCGGAGGCTCCGACACCGCCGCCGCGTGACCGTCCCCGCCCCGTGAACACCTGAGAGACGTGAGTAGGGCCCCGTCACCTGCCGTCAGATCCCGGGGGTGACCTGCGGCGCCGTGACGGGGCCCTCTCATCGACCTGGTACGGGTCCGCCCGCCCCCGGAGGGAGGCGGACGTCACCCGATCCCGCTGGTTAGTGAGCCTGCGCGAACTGCTCCTCCTCGGTCGAGCCCTTCAGGGCCGTCGTCGAGGAGTCCGGCGCGATGGCCGTGCTGACCAGGTCGAAGTATCCGGTGCCGACCTCGCGCTGGTGGCGGGTGGCGGTGTAGCCGCGGGACTCGGCCGCGAACTCCTTTTCCTGCAGCTCGACGTAGGCGCTCATGCCGTCCTCGGCGTAGCCGCGGGCCAGCTCGAACATCGAGTAGTTCAGCGAGTGGAAGCCGGCGAGCGTGATGAACTGGAACTTGTACCCCATGTGTCCGAGTTCCCGCTGGAACTTGGCGATCGTGGAGTCGTCCAGGTGCTGCTTCCAGTTGAACGACGGCGAGCAGTTGTAGGCGAGCATCTGGTCGGGGTACTGCGCCTTGATCGCCTCGGCGAACGCGCGGGCCACGTCGAGGTCGGGCGTGGAGGTCTCCATCCAGAGCAGGTCGGAGTACGGCGCGTACGCCAGGCCGCGGGCGACGCAGGCGTCGACGCCGTTGCGGACGCGGTAGAAGCCCTCAGCGGTGCGGTCGCCGGTGCAGAACGACTGGTCGCGGGGGTCCACGTCGCTGGTCAGCAGCGTCGCGGCCTGGGCGTCGGTCCGCGCGACGATCAGCGAGGGGACTCCGCAGACGTCGGCCGCGAGGCGGGCCGCGTTGAGGGTCTTGATGTGCTGCGCGGTGGGGATCAGCACCTTGCCGCCCAGGTGGCCGCACTTCTTCTCCGAGGCGAGCTGGTCCTCCCAGTGCACGCCCGCGGCTCCGGCGGCGATCATGCCCTTCATCAGCTCGAACGCGTTGAGCACCCCGCCGAACCCGGCCTCGGCGTCGGCCACGATCGGCGCCAGCCAGTGGGGAGCGTTCGCGTCGTCCTCGGACCAGGTGATCTGGTCGGCCCGCAGCAGGGCGTTGTTGATGCGCCGCACGACCGCGGGCACCGAGTTGGCCGGGTAGAGGCTCTGGTCGGGGTACGTCTGGCCGCCCAGGTTGGCGTCGGCGGCGACCTGCCAGCCGGACAGGTAGATGGCCTTCAGGCCGGCCTTGACCTGCTGCACGGCCTGGTTGCCGGTGAGCGCGCCCAGGGAGTGCACGTACTCCTCGGTCTGCAGCAGGTGCCACAGCCGCTCGGCGCCGAGCCGGGCCAGCGTGTGCTCCTCCTGGACGGATCCGCGCAGCCGCACCACGTCCTCCGCCGTGTAGGTGCGCTGGACGTCCTTCCATCGGGGGTTGGTGTCCCAGTCGTCCTGGAGCCGCTGCGTGGCCGCCTTGAACCGGTCCGACATTGTCGTCACTCCCTTGTTGCTGCCGCCCACTACAGGACATTTGCCCTGTTTGATGCGTTCTGTCGTCACCTGGGTGCTTGGTTCGAGTTTGCGGCGATGTCGGGAGTTCCAGCAAGGCGAGATCGCTGTGAAAGACGGCAGATTTTTCGACCGGACGAATACTGGCGGGTATTCAGAAGAGAAGAAACGCGGACTTTTCTCTATGGACTAGACCAATGACAGTCGCCCCTCCGGGCTCGCGGCGGCAGGAGCGCCGAGGGGGCGCGGGGGCGCGCGAGGGAACGGAAGTCGCACCGGCGGCGCGGCTCCGCCGAGCGCGGAGCACGGGTCTCGCGGCAATGGAACCAGTACGGCGCGGAGCCGCGGACGCTCTGCGACGCCCCGGAGTGGAAGAAATCACGAAATTTCGCATATGATCGCGGTATGGCATCCTTGCTTGGCGAAGAACCGCTGTCTTTGACGCAGGAGCTCGATCTCCTCGCCTTCGGTCAGCGGCTCAAGCATCTGCGCAAGCAGCGTGGCCTGACCCTCTCCGAGCTGGGGGAACGCGTCGGGCGCGCGCCGAGCCAGCTCTCCCTACTGGAGAACGGCAAGCGCGAGCCGAAGCTGTCGCTGCTGAAGTCCCTTGCCGCCGCGCTGAACGTGCCGGTCGAGGAACTGCTCCGCAGGCAGGCCCCCAACCGGCGGGCCCAGTTGGAGATCGCGCTTGAGGAGGCCCAGCGGGATCCGATCTACGCGAGCCTCGGGCTGAGCAGGCTGAAGGTCTCCGCCCGCGTCACCAACGACGTGCTCGAGCACATCCTCGGGCTGTACGAGGAGCTCAAGGCGCGCCAGGCCAAGGGGACGGCGACGCCCGAGGAGGCGCGGGCCGCCAACGCCGAGCTGCGCCGCAAGCAGCGTGAGCTGGGCAACTACTTCGAGGAGATCGAGAACGCCGCCGCCGAGTCGCTGGCCGCCGTGGGCTACCGCACGGGCGCGCTCTCGGAGAGCACCGTGCAGGCGCTCGTGTCCCACTTCGGGTTCACCGTCCACACCGCGCAGGATCTGCCGCGTTCCGCCCGCTCCGTGACGGACCTGCGCAACCGGCGGATCTACCTCAAGCGCGAGCAACTCGGCATGCACACCCCGCGCACCGTCCTCCTGCAGACCCTCGGCCACTTCGCGCTCCAGCACCACAAGCCGCGCGACTTCGCCGACTTCCTCCGCCAGCGGGTGGAGGCGAACTACTTCGCCGCGGCCGTGCTCGTACCGGAGGCGGCGGCCGTGCCGTACCTGCGGGAGGCCAAGCAGGACCGGGCGCTGTCGGTGGAGGACCTGCGTGACGTCTTCGCCGTCTCGTACGAGATGGCGGCGCACCGGTTCACCAACCTGGCGACCAGGCATCTCGACCTCGTCTGCCACTTCGTGCGCAACAACGCCGGAGGCATCATCTACAAGGCGTACGAGAACGACGGCATCGTCTTCCCCGCCGACGAGCAGGGCGCCATCGAGGGCCAGCGGATGTGCGTGCAGTGGTCGGGCCGCCAGGTGTTCCTGTCACCCGACCGGTTCTCGGTGTACTACCAGTACTCCGACTCGCCCACGGGGACGTACTTCTGCGTGGCCCACGTGGACCCGTCCCAGGGCAAGGACTACGCGATCACCCTGGGTGTGCCGTTCCGCGAGTCCCGCTGGTTCCGCGGCAGGGAGACGACCAACCGGACCAGGTCCAACTGCCCGAACGGCGAGTGCTGCCGCCGGCCGCCCTCCGAGCTGGCCCAGCGCTGGGAGGGCTACGCCTGGCCGTCGGCGCGGGCGAACTCCCACGTTCTCGCGGCCCTGCCGCCGGGCTCGTTCCCCGGCGTCGACGAGGCCGACGTGTACGCGTTCCTGGAGCGGCACGCCGCGTCCTGATCCATCGGACCGCCCGGCCGGAGCCCATGTACCCCGCCGCTCAAGGCTCCGGCCGGGTCCCGTCAGTCCAGGGCGGAGCGGACGAGATTCACGAGGCTCTCGCGCATCGCCTCGTGGTCGCCCGCCGCGTCCTCGCCGAGGAAGATCCGGCCGAACTGGGGCATCGCGGTGGGCCATATGGCCATTCCGACGAGCGTCATCAGTGTGCGCGCGACCTCCGGCGACGGGGCGCGGCCCATCCCATCGGCCAGTGACGCGGTCTTCCTGCCGCATTTCTCCACCCGGTACTCCTGGCCGGGCAGCAGTTCCTGGCCCCGGTAGTGCAGCGCCTCCCACATGAGCAGCCGGACCAGGTCCGGATGGTCGCGGTAATAGTCGAACAGCCGCCCCACGTAGTCGCCCGCGTCCTTCCCGGGCATGGCCACGGCCTCGGCGAGCTCGTCGAGCGCGGTGACGATGACGGCGTCGAACAGCTTCTCCTTGTTGCCGAAGTGGCCGTAGATCCGCTCCTTGTTCACCCCCGCGCGCTCGGCGATGGTGTCGACGCGCGCGCCGGCGACGCCCTTCGCCGCAAACTCGACGCGGGCGGCGTCAAGGAGGGCCGTCCTGGTCGCGGCGGTCGAATCCTTGGGTGACATCTGAAGAGGCCTCTTCCCGGGAGGTGCTGCCGTGGCGGGTCTCCAGGATACGGCCGGAACCCCGAACCATGCCACCAACTAGTTGGTTGACATCCAACTAGTTGGTTGGCTACCTTCCCGGCATGACCTCGACGCCCCTCCCCGCCTCCCGCCCGCCCACCTCGCCGCCCACCTCGCCGCCCACCTCGTCACCCGTCCCGTCACCCGTCCCGTCGCCCGTCCCTTCACCCGCCGGACCGGCCGTTCCGGTGCCCTTCGGCCGTACGGTGCTCGTTTTCGTGCTGACCGGCCTGCTCGCCACCGGCCATCTCTACGGCGTCATCCCCCTCTTCGACACGATGTCGAACGACTGGGGCACCTCGGCCACCACGCTCACCTGGCTGGTCAGCGCCTTCGGCTTCGGCTACGCCTCGGGGTTCCTGGTCTTCGGCCCGCTCTCCGACCGGTACGGCAGGCGCCGGGTGATCGTGGCGGGCATGGCGGCCACCGCGCTCACCACGGCGCTGGTCGCGGCGAGCACCGGAGCGGGCACGGCCATCGCCCTGCGCTTCGTCGAGGGCGCCACCACGGCGGCGTTCGCGCCCGTCGCCTTCGCCTATATCGCCGAGCGGATCGAACCCCGGCGCCGCGGCGTCACGATGACCTCCGTGACCTCCGCGTTCTTCGCCTCGGCCGTGATCGGCCAACTCGCCGCCAAGGCCGTCGCCGACCTGGCCGGGTGGCGGACGGTGTTTCTCGTCGGCGGCGCCGCCTTCGCCGTCATGGCCGTGGTCCTCGCCAGGGTGATGCTCCCGGACACCGCGACCGGCGCGGTCGCCAACCCCTACGCCGCCGTCCCCGCCCTGGTCCGTGACCCGCGGCTCGTGCTGCTCTACGCCGCCACGCTGGTGATCCTGGGCGCGTTCGTCGCGATCTACACCGCGCTCCAGCTCGAGGGCCCCGCCGAGATCGCCGGGAACCCCGCCGCGCTGCTGGCGCTCCGGGCGACCGCGCTGCCCGCGTTCGTCGCGATCCCGTTCGTCACACCGTGGCTGGCCAGGATCGCCTCCGGTCGCCGGGCCGGCCTGGCCCTGGTGGTGGCCGCCGCGAGCGCCGTCGTGATAGCGGT
The DNA here is from genome assembly GCF_040656155.1 of Microtetraspora glauca. Taxonomy (NCBI): domain Bacteria; kingdom Bacillati; phylum Actinomycetota; class Actinomycetes; order Streptosporangiales; family Streptosporangiaceae; genus Microtetraspora; species Microtetraspora glauca. The sequence goes on along the minus strand of NZ_JBFALK010000026.1, from coordinate 105,382 downwards.
GACCGCCTCGGGCGTCGTCGGGCTGGCGCTCCTCCTGGCCGTGTTCGCCTTCGCCATCGGCATCGCCGCGCCCAGCGTGATCGAGACGGTCGGCGGCCTCGCGGGGCGGGCGCGCGGCACCGCGGTCTCCCTGTTCACGTTCTTCCTGTTCGTCGGCGCGAGCCTGGGACCGCAGGCCGCGTCCGCGCTGGCTGAGCACGGTTTCGCCGTCCTGGTGGCCGCCGTCGCCGTGGCGCTCCTCGCCGGCGCCGCCCTCATCCTCACCGCATCCGCGATCCGGGCGCGGTGACGCCCTCCGGCGGGTGCGGTACGGCCGCCGCCGCCCGCCCGGTACGGGACGCCATAAGGTGATGAGTGTGGACTGTGGCGTAGAGAAGAGGATCGTGCGTGCTGCCTGAGGTGGAAGCCTGGCTGCACGGCCGTATGACATCCTCGGCCGACTGGCCCGTCAGGGCTCTGATGGACGCCAAGGGCGCCACGAGGATCAGCGTCGTGCTGCCGGCCAGGAACGAGGCCGAGACCGTCGGTGAGATCGTCTCGGCGATCCGGCGGGATCTCGTCGAGGCGGTCCCGCTGGTGGACGAGCTCATCGTCATCGACTCCCGGTCGACCGACGAGACGGCGGCGCACGCCGTACAGGCGGGGGCGAAGGTCTTCGCGCAGGACGAGATCCTGTGCGACCTGCACCCGCTCGACGGCAAGGGCGAGGCGTTGTGGAAGTCCCTCGCCGTGAGCACCGGAGATCTCATCGTCTTCGTCGACGCCGACCTGCGGGAGTTCCGCACCTCGTTCGTGACCGGCCTGCTCGGGCCGCTGCTCGCCGACCCCTCGATCGTGTACGTCAAGGGGTGCTACGACCGGCCGCTGTCCGAGCTCCAGGGCGGCGGCGGGCGGGTCACCGAGCTGGTGGCGCGGCCGCTGCTCAACCTGCACTGGCCGCTGCTCGCGGGGTTCGTGCAGCCGCTGGCGGGCGAGTACGCCGGGCGGCGCAGCGCCCTGGAACGGGTGCCCTTCGTCACCGGGTACGGCGTGGAGCTCGGCCTGCTGATCGACCTGCTCGACCTGGCCGGACTGGACGCGCTGGCCCAGGTCGACCTCGGACGGCGGGTGCACTCCCACCAGTCCACCGAGGCGCTCGGCGGGATGGCCGGACAGATCATGTACACCGCCTGGTCGCGGCTGGAGCGCCAGAACCACATCGTCTCTCTGCACTCCCCCTCTCCCGCGCTCACCCAGTTCAGGCGCGGCGTGTCCGGACACGACCCCGTGGTGCGGGACGTCGCCGTCGCGGAGCGCCCGCCGATGGTGACCATCCCGCACTACGCCGGCTCATCGTAGGCGTCCCGGTAGGCGGCCTGACGCGCCGTGATCGACTCAGCGTGCCGGACGTCGGTCGACGGACACGCGGGTTGAGCCGGGTTCCTCGCGCGTATCCGGCCGCGGCCGACAGTGGCGATTCCAAAGTGTAGTCGCCTGATTACAGGGTAAAAGTTGCCGCGGCGGGTCATTGCGTGAGGTGCGACATGGTTTCCCCATGCGCACTTTTGAGGTTCGGCGAACGACGGGAGCGGCGATGTTCTCCTCCTCACGGTGGGCGGTGTGAGAGGCCTGCCCCATCATGTGGCATGCGTCATGGACGGAAACGGCCGGTGGGCCGCACAGCGGTCGATGCCCCGCACCGCGGGGCATCAGGCGGCCGAGGCCGCCGTGATCGATGTCATCGAGGCGGCCAACGCGGCCGGCGTCGAGTGGTTGAGTCTGTACGCCTTCTCCACCGAGAACTGGCGGCGGCCGGCCGCCGAGGTCGACGTCCTGCTGCGGCTGGTGCGGCGCGCCATCCGGAAACACGCCCTGGCACTGCACACGCGCGGGATCCGATGCCGCTTCCTGGGGGTCACCGACCCCCGGATCCCGCCGCCGCTGGCCCGGGACATCGCCGACCTGATGGCGCTGACCCGCGACAACCGGCGGATGACGTTGACGGTGGCGTTCGACCACGGCGGACGCCGCGACATCGTCGAGGCCGCCCGGTCGCTGATCCGCGACGGGGTGCCACCCGAGCAGGTCACCGAGGAGAGCTTCGCCCGCTATCTGCCCCATCCCGACATGCCGGAGGTGGACCTGGTCATCCGTACCTCCGGGGAACAGCGGATCTCCAACTTCATGCTCTGGCAGGTGGCCTACGCCGAATGGGTCTTTCCCCGCGTGCTGTGGCCGGACTTCCGCTCCGAGCACTTCTGGGAATGCCTGGACGTCTACCGACGGCGGGACCGCCGGTTCGGCGGCGTACAGGTGCCGACCGCGACAGGAAAGGGACTTCGATGAGCTACGCCGCACCCGCCGGGACCGATGACGGCAGCATGCCCGCGGACCCCGACGACCCGCTCGGGCCGGGATCGATGCTCCACCCGTTGGCCCATCAGACGCGCTGGGGGCTGGTGGCGTCCCGAGCCATCGTCCTGGAGGCCGCGCACCCCCAGATCGGCGCGGCGCTGATGACCAACTCGACCTTCGTCGCGCACCCCTGGCGGCGGCTGCGCAACACCGTGCTCAGCGCACAGCGGATGTTCGACCCCGACGAGCGGGTGCGACAGCGGGAGGCGGCCCGGCTCAATCGCCTGCACGCGCGCATCACCGGCACCGACGCCGAGGGCCGCCCGTTCAATGCGGCAGATCCCGAGGCGCGCGCCTGGGTGGTGGCGACGCTGTTCGAGTCCACGGTCACGATGTGCCGGCTGAGCGGCGAGTCCCTCGACGGCCCCGCCCTGGACCGGCTGTACTCCGAGTTCCTGGCGTTCCTCGCCCTGATGGACCCAGGCGGAGGGGAGCTTCCGCCCACGCTGCGGGAGTTCTGGCGCTATTACGAATTCATGATCGAGGAGCGGCTGGAGAACACCGAAGCGGTCCACGTCATCCTCGACCGCCTGTTCGCGCAGGTACCCGCTCCACCTCTGCTTCGCGACCGCCCGGCCTTGTGGGCGGCGGGCAGGGCGGTCGCCGGCCCCGTGGCCACCGCGATCACCGTGGCGTCGCTGCCCGAGCCGCTTCGCGCACGGCTGGGGCTTCCCGAGTTGCCTGGCGCACGCATGTTGATTCACACCACGTACCTGTCCACAAGGCTCGCGACGCAGCTGCTGCCGGAGGCGTGGACACGGCTGGACACGGTCATGGACATGCTCGACCCGACGTACTCTCCCCGACCGGGCAGCGACGCGCTGACAGAGCTGCGCCGCGGCGCGGCGAAGGCGGGGGCGCTCCTCCGCCTCCTCACGCCCACCCCGAGGACGGCCGCCACCGGCGACTCGACGCTACGGTCCGCCTCACGGTTCTTCTCCGAGGTCCTGGACCAGACCGGCAACGGCCACCTCGACTGGCCCGACCTCGCCGCGATGGCCCGGGAGATCGCCACCCGTCTCGACCTGGCGACCGAGGACGAGGACCGCCTGTTCACCGCCTTCGCCGACTGGTGGCGAGAGCTGCAGAAAGAGCTGGACACCGACGGCGACGGACGCATCACCGGCCACGAGTACGCCGCGGCGACCGCCGCCATGACCAGCTCCGCCCTCATCAGGGTCGCCGACGTCCTGTTCGACGTCACCGATGCGGACGACGACCAGGTCATCGACGCGCGGGAGTACCGGGTCCTCTTCCGCACGGCGTTCAATCGCGACCCGGGCGACGGAGACGAGCGACTGACCCGTGCCGAGTTCGTCCGCCGGTTCCTGAACTTCATGGCCGGCCGCCGGCACTCAGACGCCTACGACCGGTTATTCGCCCAATCCTGACCGCGTCGCCGCCTCGCTGGGCGGGTGTCGCTCCGGGCCGCGGTCGGCGAAGAGCGCGGATGAGCCGGTCCGGTCGATCTTCTCGAGGCGGGGAGCGGTGCGTTCGTCCCGCAGGGGGAAACGGGGTTCCGGGCCGCTTGCCGGGAATGCTACTCGCCGGTAAGTTTGCTCGCCGGCCGGTGCTACGGTTGGTGATCTCACAGCCCGGCCCCCATATCTCGACCCCTGTGGAGAAGTGCGATGAGCGACGGCGCGACGGGGTTCTGCCCCGAACTGAACGACGACATCCGCGAGGTACGTGACTGGGTGCGCGAGTTCGCTCGTGACGTCGTGCGCCCGGCCGGAGCGGAGTGGGACGAGCGCGAGGAGACCCCCTGGCCGGTCATCCAGGAGGCCGCCAAGATCGGGCTGTACTCCCTGGACTTCTTCGCTCAGCAGTGGTTCGAGGAGTCCGGGCTCGGGCTGCACGTGGCGTTCGAGGAGCTCTTCTGGGGAGACGCCGGCATCGGCCTGTCCATCGTCGGCACCGGCCTCGCCGCGGCCGCCCTGTCCACCGGCGGCACGCCGGAGCAGATGGGGGAGTGGCTGCCCCAGATGTTCGGGACCCCCGACGACGTCAAGGTCGGCGCGTTCTGCGCCTCCGAGCCGGACGCCGGGAGCGACGTGGGCTCGATCAGGACCCGCGCCGTGTACGACAACGGCGACTGGGTCCTCAACGGCGTGAAGACCTGGGCGACCAACGGCGGCATCGCCAACGTGCACATCGTCGTCGCCTCCGTCGATCCCGAGCTGGGGACCCGCGGGCAGGCGTCCTTCATCATCCCGCCGGGCACCCCGGGACTCTCGCAGGGGCAGAAGTTCCGCAAGCACGGCATCCGCGCCTCGCACACCGCAGAGGTCGTCCTGGACAACGTCCGCGTTCCCGGTTCGTGCCTGCTCGGCGGCAAGGAGAAGCTCGACGCCCGCCTCGCCCGCGTGCGCTCCGGCGCGCGCGGCGGCGAGCAGGGCGCCATGCGGACCTTCGAGTCCACCCGGCCGCTGGTGGCCGCCATGGCGGTGGGCACCGCTCGCGCCGCGTACGAGTACGCCAGGGACTACGCCCGCGAGCGCGAGCAGTTCGGCCGCAAGATCGGCGAGAACCAGGCGGTCGCGTTCCTGCTCGCCGACATGGCCACCCGCGTGGACGTCGCGCGCCTGATGACCTGGCGCGCCGCGTGGATGGCCCGGCACGGGCGCCCGATGGATCAGGCCGAAGGGTCGATGAGCAAGCTGGTCGCCAGCGAGGCCGCGGTGTGGGTGACCGAGCAGGCCATCCAGATCCTCGGCGGCGCCGGATACACCCGCGAGCACCCCGTGGAGCGCTTCCACCGCGATGCCAAGATCTACACGATTTTTGAGGGTACGTCCGAGATCCAGCGTCTGATCATCGGCCGCTCCGTCACCGGCCTGCCCGTCCGGTAGCGAGGCGCCGTCGGCTTTCGGCCAGGAGCGTGAAGGATCCGCTGATCAGGGTGGGCAACTCGTTCGCGGCGTGCGCCTCGTCGTAGGCGGCGCGTGGGTTGGACGTCAGTCAGGGCGGTGACGACGAACGTCCGGCCCTCGGCGGACCGGGCGAGGAAGCCCATCGTCAGGAGCCCGACCTCGGAACCGCCACACGATTGCCGCCTCACGGCGCGCTACGAGCTGACGGTTGCGCGGCTGCTGACCCACGACCTCGGCCCGGCCTCGGCTCTGGTCGGGAAGGCGCACGAGGACGACCTGGACCGGCGTGGCCGGCGTCCGGGCGGGTGTCAGAAACGGGGGCTCATTGGCGGCTGAGGTATGTGAGGACTGCGAGGACGCGGCGGTGGCCGCTGTCGGCCGGCGAAAGGCCGAGCTTGGTGAAGACGTTGCCGATGTGCTTGTGGACGGCGTTTTCGGTGATGACGAGCCGGGCCGCGATTGTGGCGTTGTCCTTTCCCTCGGCCATCAGGGCGAGCACTTGGCGTTCGCGCGGCGTGAGGGTGGCGATCGGGTCGTGAGCACGCCGGGTGAGGAGTTGCGCGATCACCTCGGCGTCCATGACGGTGCCGCCGGCGGCGACCCGCCGCAGCGTGTCGATGAACTCGCTCACCCGGCTCACCCGGTCCTTGAGGAGGTAGCCGACGCCGCCGCGTTCATCGGAGATCAGCTCGCCGGCGTACTGCTGCTCGACGTACTGGGAGAGGACGAGCACGGGCAGGCCGGGATGCCGGCGGCGAGCGTGAAGGGCGGCGCGGATGCCCTCGTCGCGGAAGGTTGGCGGTAGCCGTACGTCGACGATGGTGATGTCGGGTCGGTGTTCGGTGACGGCGGTGATGAAGCCGGGGGCGTCCTGGGTGATCGCGGCGACGTGGAAGCCCTTGGCGGTCAGCAGGAGTTCCAGTCCACTGGACAGCAGGACGTTGTCCTCGGCGATCACGACGCGCATGGCAGGCTCACAGTGATCGTGGTCGGGCCGCCGGTGGGGCTGTGGATGTGGATGGTGCCGTCGAGTGCCAGGACGCGGTGGCGGATTCCGGCGATGCCGGTGCCCAGCGTATCGTCGGCGCCGCCGATCCCATCGTCGGTGACCTCGATCGACAGCCGGTCACCGACGCGTGCGACGCGGACGGTGGTCCGGGTGGCCTGGCTGTGCTTGGCAGCGTTGGTGAGCGTCTCGGCGATGGTGAAGTAGGCCACGGCCTCGACCGCGGCGGGGATCGTGCCGAGGTCGCCGATATCGAGGGTGGTATCGATTGCCGATCGGGTCCCCAGGGCGGTCAGCGCGCCGGCGAGGCCGCGGTCGGCGAGGATCGGCGGGTAGATCGTCCGGATCACCGCACGAAGCTCCGCCATGGCCTCCTCGGTATTCTCATGCGCCTCCCGCAGGAGTCTGCCCACCATCTCCGGGTCCTCGCCCAGCGACTCACGGGCCACGCCCAGCCGCATCGCGATGGCCACCAGCCGAGCCTGGGTGCCGTCATGCAGGTCACGTTCGATCCGGCGGAGTTCCGCGCCGTGCGCGTTCATAGCGCCGGCTCGCGTCTCGGTCAGCGTCTCCACACGGTGCGCCAACCGCTCCGCGGCCGAAGGGGACAGCAACGCAACACAGATCCGGGCGTGCAGGCGCGCCAGGAGTGGAACCAGCCAGTAGGTCAGGGCCGCGAAGATGACGAACTGTACGGTCCCCAGGGTCAACGCCGTGCCCCACCCGGACAGTGGAACACCGGCGGCGAAGCCGCCCGCGCGGGTGCCGGCGGGCAACGCCCACCACAAGGGCACCGTGACGGCCGTGGCAACCGCGTTGCCCGCGCACACCACCACGACGAGCCCGAACGCCAGACTCGTCACGATGAACGTGCACAGCCACCCGAGAACACGCCACGTACCGACACGGACGGGACCAGAACGCGGAGAAAGCAGCAACCGGTCGGCGCGGCGACGATGCCAGGACGCCCAGGCGCGGGCCATCATCGGGACGATGAGTACGGGCAGCGCGAACAGGGCGACCGCAGCGGTGAACAGGCTTCCCAGCAGATAACCCAGACCGCGCCACATCGCCGAAAGCCGACTCGCCCCATGGTGGTTCATCCGCACAAGTCTGAGCCATGGCGACCGAGCCTGGCACTACAGCCCGCTACCCCTTTTTCTCACTAGTGAGCTGTATCGTCCGCTTCCCCCGCCAGACCTAGCGTCAACGCCCATGACGAGTTCACCGATTCATTCACCGCGGCGGCGCGGCCGGTCCATCCGACGGAACCTGGCTCTGGCCGCCATCGTGGCCAGCACCCTCTCTACCATCGTGCCCGGCGCGAGCGCCGCCAGCCAGCACGACGACCAGGCCCAGCTTCGGCGCGACGCCGCCGCGATCACCGCACTCGGCGTGACGGGCGTCCAGGCCCGCTTGATCACCTCTGCCGGCCGGAATCTGACCGCCAGCAGCGGCATCGCCGACCTGATGACCCGGCGGCCGGTCCCTCGGAATGGCTACTTCCGGATCGCCAGCGTCACCAAGACGTTCGTAGCCACCGTGATCCTCCAGTTGGCCGGCGACGGCAGGCTCTCCCTGGACGACACGGTCGAGCGATGGCTGCCCGGCGTGGTGTCCGGAAACGGCAATGACGGCCGCGCGATCACCATCCGCCAACTGCTCCAGCACACCAGCGGCATCCACGACGACTACGGCGACTACACCTCGGCAAAGAACTTCTACCAGCACCGATACGACACCTACACGCCCAAGCAGACCGTCGCCCGGGCGATGCGCCACCGCCCGGACTTCCAGCCCGGAAAGGACTGGAGTTACTCCAACACCGGCTACGTCCTGCTCGGCATGATCATCCAGCGGGTCACCGGGCACCCCTGGCATGAGGAGGTACAGAATCGGATCGTCCGGCCGCTCGGCCTCAATCACACCTTCTGGCCGGGTACTTCACCCAAGCTGCCCCAGCCGCACGCCGAGACTTACCAGAGGTTCCAACCCGGCGAACGGCTCGTGGACGTCACCGAGCAGGTCGGCCTGGGCAACAATGGAGAGGCCGGACTCGTCTCCACGACCGCCGATCTCAACCGATTCTTCCGCGCCCTGCTCGGCGGCCGACTCCTGCCCCCGACGCAGATGGCGCAGATGAAACAGACCATTCCAGTCGGCAAGGAGTTCGAACCGCTCATGCCGGGCGCACGTGACGGGCTGGGGGTCTTCTCACGCCCGCTGTCGTGCGGCGGCAGCTACTGGGGCCATGAGGGCGGCGACTCCGGCTGGATCAGCGCCGTCGGTGTCACCGCCGACGGCCGGCGCAGCGTCACGGTCTCGTTGTCGGGCGTACTCGCCGAATCGGCGGACCACGTCATGCGCGTGGAACAGGCTGTGAGCAAGCTGGTCGACGACGCGCTGTGCACGCCCCCGAACGCCGGCAGGGGCGCGATCACCTCCTGAGCGCGCGGCGGCTCCAGCGGCCGCAGCGGCCCGCGGGTCGGCCTCGGTGCGCAAGACGAGCGGGCGGCGCCCCGGCTTCCGTCCTGGAAGGAGAGGGGACGGGGAGCACATGGTTCACCTGGCCCCGGCGAAGGTCACCCGGATCGAGTACAGGTCGCCGCCGATCTCGCTCTCGGCCGGGCTGCCCTCGTAGTAGCCGGTGATGCCGTAGCGCGGGTCGGTGAACCAGATCGTGCCGTCCGAGCGGACCACCACGTCGTTGGGGATGTCGCTCCACACCAGATACCGTCCGGCGGGGAAGTACGCGGGCCCTTCGGTCTTGCGGCCGCCGCTGTGGAGCACCTCCACGTAGTCGTCGCCGCCGTCGTAGCCGAAACGCTCGTCGAGAACCTCGAACTCGGCCCGGAATCGCTCCATGACTGAATCTCCTTCGATAATATTGGCATTATGCCAAACAGAATTCAGTTGGACGAGGTCGATCGCACGCTCGTGGCCGAACTGCAGCGCGACGCCGCGCAGTCCTACGCGGCGCTGGGGCGGGCGGTCGGGCTGTCGGCCGGGGCGGTGCACGAGCGGGTGCGCAAGCTGCGCGAGCGCGGGGTCATCCGGGCGACCACGGTCGAGGTGGATCCCGTGGCGCTGGACCGGCCGGTGCTGGCATACGTGATGGTCGGCGCCGACGCGTGGATGGGGGAGTCCGGGGGTGCCTTCGCGGGGATCTCGGAGATCATGGAAGCGCACGTGATCGCGGGGGAGGCGTCGGTGCTCGTCAAGGTGCGTACGGCGACCACCGAGCAGCTCCAGGACGTGTTGCGGCGGATCTACGGCATCCAGGGAGTGACGAGCACCCAGGCGATCGTCGTCCTGGAGACCTTCTTCGAACGCCCGGTGCGCCCCTGACCGACCGACCGACCGACCGGCCGGCCACACGAAGGTAGGGACCGTCCGTGCCGAAAGTCGGGGAGCGCCGTCCCGATCTTGATCGGGCGGACGCGGAACGCCGAGACTCGATCGCCATGGAGGACATGCTCACCGAGGCCGCCCGCCGCCTCGGCGTGACCGGGGCGCAGGCCGCCGTGATCGCCGGGGGCGAGCCGCGCGTGGCGGCGGTCGGGACGGCCAACGCCGAGCTCGGCATCCCGATGGACCCGCGCACCCTGATCCAGATCGGTTCGACCGCCAAACTGCACACGGCGGTGCTGGTGATGACCCTCGTGGACGAGGGCCTGGTGGACCTGGACGCCCCGGTCAGGCGCTACCTGCCGGAGCTGCGGCTGGCCGACGAGGAGGCCGCCCGCTCGGTGACGCCGCGCCACCTGCTGTCCATGACCAGCGGGATCGACAACGGCCGCTACGACGACGACCACGACGACCCCCTCGGCTACCTCTCGACGTTCGCGGACCTGGACATGCTGTTCGCGCCGGGGGACGGCTACTCGTACAGCAATGCCTCGACGGTCGTCTCCGGCGCGCTGGTCGCCCGGATGACCGGGCTGAGCTGGGACGAGGCGCTACGGCGCCGGGTGTTCGAGCCGCTCGGCCTGCGGGACCGCGCCACGCTGTGGGAGGAGCTGCCCTACCACCGGATCGCCGTCGGCCACGCGCCGGACGGCTCGGTGGTGCGTCCGTGGGCACTGGCCCGCGGATCGGGGCCCGCGGGGAGCACGCTGTGCTCGACGGCCGCCGACCTCGCCCGGTTCGGCGAGTTGTTCCTGCGCGACGGCGGCGGGGTGCTCTCGCCCGGTGCCTGCGCCGCGATGCAGGTCCCCCAGGTGGCGCTGCCGACCAGGCGATTCGCCGACGAATGGTGTCTGGGGCCGTACCGGCGGGACTTCTCCGGGCTGGAGGTCTTCGGGCACAGCGGGACCAACCTCGGCGGCTCCTCGACGCTTCTTTGGTCGCCGTCCACCGGCACCGTCGTCGCGGTGGTGTGCAACACACCGCACGCCGGTTATCCGCTGGCCGCCGAGGTGGCCGCGCACGTGCTGGGCTCCGTCCCGGAGGACGTCGAGCCGGTCACGCGGCAGACCGCCGACCCCGGCCGGTACGAGGGACGCTACGCCGCCTGCGACCTGCGCTACGACGTGACCTCGGCGGACGGCGTGCTGACCGTGACACTGGAGGAGGCGGCGACCGGTCGGTCGAGCCCGCCGGTCGCGCTGCTGCCGCTGGACGGGGACCGGTTCCTGCCCGAGGTGGACCTGTCGGGCGGCCGGGGCTGGGATCTGGCCTTCGTGGTCGAGGACGGCAGCGCCGTACGCCTGGTCAGCGGGGCGTTCGCCGCCCGCAGGGTCCGCTGACCCCGCTCCGGGACCAGGCTCACTCCCGAGAGACCAGGCCGGCGTCGTAGGCCAGCAGCGCCGCCTGGGTGCGGTTGGCGCAGCCCAGCTTGGCCAGCAGCCGCGAGACGTATCCCTTGACCGTCGTCTCGCTCAGGAACAGCCGGGCCCCGATCGCCGCGTTGGACAGCCCCTCCGCGAGGCAGGTCAGCACCTCGGTCTCCCGCTCGGAGAGCCCGGCCACCAGCGCCCGCGCGGTGCGCCTGGCCGGCTCGCCGGGCGCGAAAGCCGAGAACAGCCGCCTCGCCATGGCCGGGGAGATGACCGCGTGCCCCTCGGCGGCGACCCTGACCACGCCGGCGAGGTCCTCGGGGTCGGTGTCCTTGAGCAGGAAGCCGAACGCGCCCGCGCGCATCGCCCGCACCGCGTACTCGTCGAGGTCGAAGGTGGTCAGCATGATGATCTTCGGTGGGCCGGGCAACGCGCAGGCGCGCTCGGTCGCGGCCAGGCCGTCCACGCCGGGCATCCGGATGTCCATCAGCACGACGTCCGGCGACAGGCGGACGATCGCCTCGACGGCCTCGGCGCCGTCGTAGGCCTCGCCCACCACCTCCAGGTCGTCGGCGCGCGACAGGATCGCGCGCAGGTGGGCGCAGACCATGCGCTCGTCGTCCACCAGCAGAACCCTGATCATCACGCCTCCCGCCTGCCGGGCAGCGCCGCCAGCAGGCGGAAGCCGCCGTCCTCGGTCGGGCCGGCGGAGAACGCGCCGCCGACCAGCTCCACCCGCTGCCGCAGCCCGAGCAGCCCGGTGCCGGACGGCGGCAGGTCCTCGGGCGGCGGCGCGGCCGCCGCCGGGTTGCTCACCGCGACGCGTACCCCGCCCTCGTGGCGGCTCAGCCGTACGCGCACGGGGGCGCCGGGGGCGTGCTTGCGCGCGTTGGTCAGCGCCTCCTGCACCACCCGGTACGCGGTGCGGCCGAGCGGCGCCGACACCTCGATCCCCTCGTCCTGGTGCAGCGACACGCGCAGCCCGGACTCGGTGACGAGCCGGGAGACGTCCAGCAGGCTCGGCGGGGGAGCGAGGTCGGCGGGCTCGCTGTCGTGCAGCACCCCGACGACCTCGCGCAGCTCGCCGAGGGCGCGCCGGCCCGTCGTGCGCAGCTCCTCGGCCGCGGCGCGCACCTCCGGGGTGGGCGCGGCCATCCGCAGCGACCCCGCCTGCAGGACCATCAGGCTGACGTGGTGGGTGACCACGTCGTGCATCTCGCGGGCGAGCCGGGTGCGCTCCTCGGCCCTGGCCTGCTCGACCAGCAGCCGCTGCTCACGTTCGGCGCGTTCGGCCCGCTCGGCGAGCGCCGTGTTGAGCCGCCGCTGGGTGTCGGCGTACAGGCCGAGCAGAGTGGCGGGCACCACGATCAGGCCGCAGATCGAGGCGATCTGCAGCAGCGTGGTCAGGTCGCGGGCCTCCCACAGATGGCACAGCACGAGCAGCGCCAGCGCGGACACCGCCAGCAGCAGGCGCCGGTCGCCGCGATGGGCGCCGAGCGAGTACAACGCGAACGGTATGGACAGCGGCACCTCGACGGAGCAGAGCGGGATCGTGGCCAGGACCACCGCGAGGGGGAAGCGCCGCCGCACGAGCAGGAGCGCCGCGCCCGCGATCTGCACCCAGATCCCGTGCCACCGCACCTCGGGGACCAGCGCCATCGGCACCGCCCCGTTGATCGCCAGGTCGCTGCCGACGCCCACCACGCCCACCGCCGCGGCCAGCGCGACGTCGCCGGCCAGCCTCCTGACCCCCGCATCCATGCCGGCAACGCTACCGGCGCGGGCAGAGGGGGCGGATGCGACGAAAGTAGGTTCCAGCCCCCCACCTTTCCCATCGGTCCCCACCCCAACGGCCCTCGTGCGCCGCCGCCCCGGCGCGTGATCATCGTTCGGCATGAACGATCCTTCACGCTCAGCCGATCCGCTGAGCAGGCAGGACGCCCGCGCCGTGCTGGGCGTCACCGGTGGGAAGGGCGACACCGCGCCGCTGCTGCGCACACTCGGGGAGCACGGCGTCGGGCTGTCCTTCATGGCGGCGCTGACCGTGCTCGCGGTCGTGGACAACTTCCAGACCCAGGCGTTCGGCGTGCTCGCGCCCGAGGTCGCCGCCTCGTTCGGGATGAACGCCGGTTCCCTGTCGGGGATCGTCGCCGCCCAGGGCGTGGCGGCGGGGGTGGCGCCGTTCGCGGTGGCGGCACTCCTGCGCCGCTATCCGCACCGGGTGCGGCTGGCCGTCGGCACCGGGTTCGCCTGGAGCCTCACCACGCTGTTCACCGGCTCGGTGGTCGGGCCGGTCTCACTGGCCGGGCTCATGGTGCTGAACGGCGCGAGCACCGGCACCGTGGCGCTGCTGCACCCGCCCCTGCTGATGGACGCCTACCCGCCCGCCGCCCGGATGCGGGTGATGTCGCTGTATTCGGCGTCCTCGCCGCTGGCCGGGATCCTGGCACCGCTGGTCATCGCCGGGCTGGTGTCGTGGCTCGGCATGGACTGGCGGGCGGTGTTCGCCACGCTCGGCGCCGTGTCGTTGGTGGCCTGCCTGTACGCGCTGCGGCTGCGTGAGCCGGAGCTCGGCCGCTGGGACGTGGCCGAGCTGCGGGCCAGGTCGGGGACGGCGGCGGAGGCCCCGGCCCAGGAGCACCTGCCCGGCTTCTGGGGGACCGTGCGGAGGGTGCTGCGCGTCCCGTCGGTGCGGCGGATATGCGTCGGCTTCACCGCGATGGGCGCGCTGGCTGTGCCGTACGGCGTGGTGGTCTCGACGCTGCTGGAGCAGGACTACGGCCTGACCCCCGGCCAGCGCGGCCTGTTCACCAGCGCGGGCGCCGCGGTGTCGATCGTGGCGCTCGCGGCCTTCGGCGGCCGGGCGGAGGCGGCCTACCGGGCGGGGCCGGCGCGCTTCATGGCGCTGTCCGGCGGCACGCTCGGGGCGGCCGCGGCGGCCTTCGGCCTGTCGGCGGTCGCGCCGAACCTGTGGGTGATGCTCACACTGCTCGCGCTGGGCCAGGCCCTGCTCGCGGTGATCGGGCCGTGCCTGTTCATCGGCGCGCTCTCGGTCGTACGGCCCGCGGACCGGGCGCACGCGATGGCGGCCCTGGGGCTGATCATCGCGCTCGGCGGGCTGATCGGGGCCGGGCTGCTCGCGCTGTCCACGGCGGCGCTCGACCTGCGCGGCGGCCTCCTGCTGCTGCTCGTCCCCGCGGTCGCCGGGGCGTGGTTCGTCGCGACCATCCACAAAACCCTCATGGGCGATCTCGACGCCCTGATCGATCACGCGATTGGAGAGACCGAATGATTGAGGCGTATCGCCGTGCCGAGGCGCTGCATCCGTCGCAGGAGCCGAGGCTCGTGCACCGGGCGGCGATCACCCCGGTCTGGGAGGACGGATCGTTTTCCTACCAGGTGAGCACCCCCGACGGCCCCTCACTTGTCCGGATATTTCCGGACAAGCGGGAGCGGGTGGAGGAGGGGGCCCCTCCGGCGGCGGAGCCCGTGCTGCCGCCCGAGCTGACCGGCGTCCAGACCTCGCCGGACGGACGCCACGCCGTCTCCGTCGAGGACGGGAACCTCGCGGTGAACGGCGTGCGGATCACCCATGACGGCACGGAGGGCCACGCGTACGGCCTGCCCAGCGACCAGAACCGGCTGCCGATCGTGGTCGCCCAGGCCGGCATGACCACGCCGCCGCTGCTCGTCTGGGCCCCGGACGGGCGCAGGTTCGTCACGCTCCGCGTCGACCAGCGGCATGTGCCCACGCTCACCCTCACCCAGGCCAGCCCGCCGGGCGGAGGGCCCCGGCCGCTCGCCCACACCCTGCACTACGAGATGCCGGGCGACCCGCTCCCCACCTTCCAGCAGATGATCTTCGACGCGGAGACGGGCGACCGAGTCGACATCGCCATCGAGCCGCTCACCTTCACCCACGACGCGCCGCTCGGCGTCGGCAGGGTCTGGTGGGAGGACGACGAGACGCTCTGGATGCTGTACGGCACCCGCGGCTACCGGGCCGCCGTGCTGTACCGGATCGACGCCAGGACCGGCGAGGCGACCGTGGTCCTGCGGGAGCACAGCGAGACGGTGATGTACTCCGCGCCGACCATCGTGGAGGCCCCGCTGGTGAGCACCCGCGGCGACGAGGTGCTCTGGTACTCCGACCGCTCGGGCTGGGGCCACCTCTACCGATACGCGGGCGGCGAGCTGAAGAACGCCGTGACCGAGGGCGAGTGGCTGGTGCGCGATGTGCTCCGGGTGGACTGGGACGCCCGCGAGGTGCTCTTCATGTCTGGCGGACACGGCTCCAACCCGTACGACCGGCGGCTGTGCCGAGCCGGCCTGGACGGCGGTGGCGTCACCGTGCTCACGCCCGAGGACGGCGACCACCACGTCCAGGTGTCGCCCGACGGCCGCCGGCTGGTCGACACCTACGCCACACCGGGAATGCCGAGCGTCACGGTGCTGCGCGACGCCGACGGCGCGGTCGTGATGGAGCTGGAGCGCGCCGACCTGAGCGCGCTGGAGAAGGCGGGCTGGCGGGCGCCCGAGCGGTTCACGGCCAAGGCCGCCGACGGCGTGACCGACGTGCACGGCCTGCTGTTCCTGCCCGGCGACTTCGACCCGTCCCGGCGCTACCCGATCCTCGACTCGGTCTACAACGGCCCCCAGATCCCCCGGCAGCTCCGCACCACGCTGCGCGGCCACTCACTCGACCCCTGGCTGCTCGACCCCGCGGCCGGGGCGGCGTCGCTGGCCGCGCTCGGCCTCGCCGTGGTGGTGCTCGACGGGCGCGGCACGCCGTACCGGGGCAAGGCGTTCCAGGACGCCTCCTACGGGGACCCCGGAGTGTCGGTGGGACTCGCCGACCACGTGGCGGCGATCACCCAGCTCGCGGCCGAGCGGCCCTACCTCGACCTGGACCGGGTCGGGATCGCCGGCCACTCGGGCGGCGGCGCGGCCACCGTCCGGGCGCTGCTGACGCACCCGGAGCTCTTCGACGTGGGCGTCGCCTCCGCCGGCGACCACGAGCACAGCGGCTACTACGCGATCTGGAGCGAGACCTACCAGGGGCCGCCGCCGCAGGACTACACCGCCGACTCGCTGCTGCCGCACGCCGAGCGGCTGAAGGGCAAACTGCTGATCCTCTTCGGCGAGATGGACGACAACTGCCATCCCGCCCTGTCGCTGCGCCTCGTCGACGCGCTCATCCGGGCGGACGCCGACTTCGAGATGCTCATGGTCCCCAACGCCGCGCACGGCTACATGCACGCCGAGGCGCACGTGCTCCGCCGCCAGTGGGACTTCCTCACCCGGCACCTGATCGGCGCCGAGCCGCCGTTCGGGTACCGCATCGACCCGACCTTCGGAGGAGCCGCGTGACCATCGAACCGCGCGACCCGCTCGACCCGGACGCCCTGCGTGCCCGCCTGGGCGAGCTGGCCCGGCAGCACGGGATCACCGGAGCCGCGATCGCCATCGCCGCCGGCGACGAGACGGCCGAGGCGGCGACCGGCCTGCTCAACACCCGCACCGGGCGGCCCGCGACCACCGACTCGCTCTTCCAGATCGGCTCGATCGCCAAGGCGTGGACGGCGACCCTGATCCTCCAGCTCGTAGGCGAGGGACGGCTCGACCTCGACCAGACCGCGCAGTCCGTGCTGCCCGAACTGGGGCTGCCGGAGCCGGTGACGATCAGGCAGCTCCTCGCGCACACCGGCGGCTTCGAAGGGGACGTCTTCGTGGACACCGGTCGGGGCGACGACGCGATCGAGAAGCTGGTCGCACTGCTCAAGGACGTGCCGCGGCTCTCGCCGCCGGGGGCGGTCTGGTCCTATAACAACGCCGGATACGTCGTGCTCGGGCGGATCGTCGAGGTGCTGCGCGGCGTGCCGTACAACACGGCGCTGCGCACGCACCTGATCGCCCCGCTCGGCCTGACCCACGCCGCGACCTGCGCCGACGAGGCGATCCTCCACGATACGGCGGTCGGGCACGCGGACGGCGAGCCGGTGCCGGTCTGGTCGCTGATGCGGTCGAACGACCCGGCCGGGGCCAGCCTGGCGATGCGCGCCGGCGACCTGCTGGCCTTCGCCCGTGCCCACATGCGCGGGGACCCGGCGTTGCTGCCCGTGTCGTCGGCGCGGCTGATGCGGGAGCCGCAGGTCGCGCTGCCCGATCTCGGCCGTCCGGGCCACTGGGGGCTCGGCTGGGAGCTGCCGCGCTGGACCGGCGGAACGGTGGCCGGGCACGACGGGTCCACCCCGGGGCAGGCCGCGACGCTGCGGCTCGTGCCCGACGCGGGAGTGGCCGTGGCGCTGCTGACCAACGGCGGCGACCCCGACCCCCTGCGCGCCGGGCTGGTCGATCCGATCCTGCGCCGCCTGGCCGGGGTCGTGCCGCCGGAGCCGCCGTCGCCCCCGGCCCCTCCGCTGCCGATCGACGTCCCGCGCTACGCCGGCCGGTACGTCTCGGACGTGATGGCGTGGGAGGTGGCCGGGGACGAGGCCGGACGGCTGTGGGTGACGGTCACGCCGCTCGGCGTGATGGCCGAGCACGGCGGGCCGCGGCGGTTCGAGCTGGCCCGGCTGCGCGGCGACACCTTCGTGTTCGCCGAGGCCCGGGGCGGCGTCCACCCGGCGGTCGCCTTCGTCGGTGATGGCGACGGCGACCGGCCGCGCTTCCTGCACACCGGACGGTTGAACGTCCGCACCTGACGCTGCGACCCCCGGCCCAGCGGCCTGTGGGCGGGCCGCTGGGCCGGGGTTGCGCGTGCGCGACCGAGAACGGCCGGATCATCACCGACCGGGACTACTACGACCAGCTCGAGCTGTACTGCCAGCTCGGCTCCCACCTCGAACCCGACCTGGCGGCCTGATCCGGCGCTGGGTGGCGCGGATCAGGCGGGCCCCGGCGGGCTCAGGACAGGTCGAACTGGTCGTCGCGCCACTCGCCGGTCAGGCGCGTGTCCGCGTGCCGCTCCTCGCGGGCCCGCAGTTCGACCCGGCGGATCTTGCCGGAGATCGTCTTCGGCAGGTCGTAGAACTCCAGCCGGCGGACCCGGAGGTAGGGGGGCAGATGCTCCCGGGCGTAGGCGAGGATCGACCGCGCCGTCTCCTCGCCGGGCTCGTGACCCGGTGCCAGCACCACGTACGCCTTCGGAACGGCCAGCCGGACGGAGTCAGGAGCGGGAACGACGGCGGCCTCCGCGACGGCGGGATGCTCGATGAGGACGCTCTCCAGCTCGAAGGGGCTGACCTTGTAGTCGGAGGCCTTGAAGACGTCGTCGGTGCGCCCGATGAAGGTGACGTAGCCGTCGGCGTCCCGGCTCGCGACGTCGCCGGTGTGGTAGTAGCCGTCCGCCATCGCCTCGGCGTTGCGCGTCTCGTCCCCTTGGTATCCGGTCATGAGGCTCAACGGGGACCGGGACAGGTCCAGGCAGATCTCTCCCTCGCCCTCGCCGGAGAGCCGCGCACCGGTCGTCGCGTCCACGAGAACGACCGGGACGCCGGGCAGCGGGCGGCCCATGGATCCCGGCTTGACGCGCTGGCCGGGTGAGTTGCCCACCAGCGCGGAGGTCTCGGTCTGCCCGAAACCGTCCCGGATGGTCAGCCCCCAGTTCTTCTCGACCTGGCTGATGACCTCGGGATTCAACGGCTCGCCCGCGCCGACCACCTCGCGAAGCGCTCCGGGTGACTCGGACAGGTCGGCGTTGATGAGCATGCGCCACACCGTGGGAGGGGCGCAGAACGTGGTCACGTTCTCGGACCGCAGCCGCGCCAGCAGCGCCACCGGGTCGAAACGCGCGTAGTTGTAGACGAAGACGGTCGCTTCGGCGAGCCACGGCGCGAAGAAGTTCGACCAGGCGTGCTTCGCCCAGCCGGGCGAGGAGATGTTGAGGTGGACGTCTCCGGGTCGCAGGCCCAGCCAGTACATCGTCGACAGGTGGCCCACCGGATAGGACACGTGGGTGTGCTCGACGAGCTTGGGCCTGCTGGTCGTGCCCGAGGTGAAGTAGAGCAGCAACCGGTCCGTGCTCACGTTGCCCGGGTGCGGAAGCGGGGCGGCGTCGAGCTCGTACGCCGCCGCGAGTTCGCTCCAGCCGTCGGCCGTTCCTCCCACGACGACCTTCAGGTAGCCGCCGGGAACGGCCTCGAATTTCGCCGTGTCCGCCACATTGCAGACGACCGCCTTCGCGTTCCCGCGGTCGAGCCGGTCGGTGAGCTCCGCAGGACCGGCCGCCGTGGTCGTCGGCATGATGACCGCGCCCAGCTTCATGACGGCGAGCATCGTCTCCCACAGCTCGACCTGGTTGCCGAGCATGATCACGACGCTGTCGCCGCGGCCGACTCCACCGGCCGCGAGATGACGGGCCACCTGGTCGGACCTGCGGCACAGCTCGGCGAACGAGTACGCGGCGCGGCTCCCGTCCTCCTCGACGATCACCAGGCCGGTGCGCTCGTTGTCCCGCGCCCACGTCTCGAACCAGTCGTGCGCCCAGTTGAAGGTGTCGCCCACGTCGGGCCACGAGAACCTCTCGACGGCGTCGCCGTATGAGGTGCGCAGGTCGAGCAGCTCGTCTCGCGCGGCGCGCAGTGCGGATGTGGGGTCGATCGACATCGCGGCCTCCTTGGTCGTCCGCCGCACATGGTGACCCTGATCGTCCCGCCGCGACACCCCCCGATGGGGGGTCACGGGATGAGGCCGTGGCGACGGGCGGCGACGACGGCCTCGTGCCGGCTGTGCGCGTCGAGCCGGACGAGGATGTCGCGCATGTAGCTCTTGACGGTCATAGGTGAGATGCCGAGTTCCGCCGCCACGCTCGGGTAGGTCCGTCCCGTCGCCACCATCGACAGCACGGCCAGCTCGCGAGCGCTGAGCGCGGGCACGTCACCGGACGTCTCGCCGGCGGCTCCGGACACCTCCGCCAGCAGCTCGGCGATCCGCCGGCGGAGCGCGTCGTCGGACGTGCTCCGCAGCAACGCGTGCAGGCCGGAGTGGACTGTGCGCAGCCTTTCGACCGCGCTCGCGTGCAGCCTGCCGACCGACTCGACGTGGGCGGCCACGCGCCGGTCGATCTCATCCTCCATGGCCAGCCGCCGTGCCAGCGTGCGGGCCGCCGCCGTGGTCGCGGTCTTGAGGCGGTCACCCAGTCCCGGACTCTCGCGAACGGCGGAGTAGATCACGCCTCGGACCGTCCTGCCGACGAGCACCGGCGCCGCGACGGTGGCTCGGATCCCTTCGGCCAGGACGGGGACGTCGTAGTCGTGGGAGATCTCGCCGGCCGTGCGGTAGTCGTCCACGCCGACCACGCGGCCCTCGCCCCAAGCGCGGCCTCCGACCCCGGCGCCCGAAGACACCGCGAGCCCGGACAGGAGGCCGGTACGGGTGCCGTCGAAGTGCTGGAGGCGCAGCCGGCCGTCCGTGACCGGGCCGCCGAAGGCGATCGGGGCGCCCGTGGCGTCGCGCAGTGAGCGCAGCTCACGCCCCCATATCCGCGGGACGTCCGAGGACGTGGCGGTGCCGAGCCTGACCATGCTTCATCTTGCCCCGATTCGTGCCCGGAAGGAACGTCGTCGACGGGCCGCTTCTCCGTGGATCACGTGCGTCGCCGGTCGACCCGTGTCGTCGAGGGCGGCGGCGTCCGGGGCGCGCAGGGGCCGTGTGCGCAGGGTCATGAGCGTGCCGAACGGGATTGACCTCAAGCATGGTTGAGTTAGCAGAGTGAAGTCATGATCTTCACCGAGGCCGAGCTGCGGTATCTCGTCGAGCATCCATGCCGTCCAGAGAGATGACGGTCAGGCGGCGCGCGGAGATGCGGCTGACGCCCCTCCCCGGCCGTCCGGCTCATCGGCCCGACGCCCCTCCAGCTCGGTGCCGGAGGGGATCGCCCGACTCATGAGCGAGCCGTACGCGCTCAGGGCTGGTGGATGGTGGTGAAGCTCGTGCCTCCGTCCGTCGACTCGTACACGGTGCCGTCCATCGAGGCGGCGAGGAGGCGCTCCGCCGAGACGGCGGTGAAGGCGACGGCCTGCATGGGCAGGCGGCCTCCGGCCTTCCAGGTGGCGCCGCCGTCCGTGCTGGAGCGCACCTGGCCGTCGGGCGCCACACCGATCAGGCCGTCCTTGTCCGTCACGTCGAGGAATGACAGCAGCGGCGCGCCCTTCAGGAGCCGGAAGGTCCGGCCCGAGTCCGTGCTGATCTTCACCCCGTCGGGTGTGGTGGCGTAGACGGTGCCGGGCCTTCCGGTGCCCGCGCCCAGGTCGAGCAGGTCGAGCCGGGCCTCCGGGGTGAGCGTCGCGCCCTCGCCGCGCCAGACCTGGCCGGTCTGCGCGTCGTAGCCGTACACCCTCGTGCCCGCGACCTGGAGCGCGTGGAAGTCGGCCTTCCCGGCGAGTGCCACCTGCTGCCACGTGGCTCCGGCGTCCGACGAGCGGATCAGGCCCAGGTGCGGGGGCCGCCCGTCCGCGATGTCCTCGGCGGACGGGTGGCCGCTGGCGTAGAACGTCCCGGGGCCGGCGACGGTGAAGCCCATGTGGTCGGCGTCGCGGTCGCCGACGCGGCGCAGCGTGCCCCCTTCGACGGTGAACAGGCCGTAGTGTCCCGCGACGTACACCGTGCCGGTGGCCGGATCGACGCCCAGCCCGTGCACGTGCCCGACGCCCGGGTCGGCGGCCCGCGACGTGCTCTGCCGCGTGCTCTGTCGCGTGCTCTGTGGCGCGTCCTGCGGGGACGACTCGTCCGCGCCGCAGGCGGTCAGCACCGCCGCCAGTAGCAGTGCGCCGGCGGCCAGGCCGAACTTCTTGATCATCTCAAGGCTCCCTTCAGGCCTGGTAACCGAGCAGGGTCATCATCCCGGCCTCGGCGTGGTAGACGTTGTGGCAGTGGATCATCCAGAGGCCGGGGTTGTCCGCCTCGAAGTCGGCGTTCACCGTCGCGCCGGGCAGCACGATCGCCGTGTCCTTGCGCGCGCCGCTCCTCCCCAGGGCGAAGGTGTGGCCGTGCAGGTGCATCGGATGCCACATCAGGCTCCGGTTGACGAAGGAAAGCCGCACCCGCTCGCCCGGCCGGACCGGTTCGACGACCTTCGGATCGAACGCCTTCCCGTTGATCGCCCAGTCGTACTTCGCCATGCTGCCGGTGAGCGTCAGCGTGATCGTGCGGTCCGGTGTCTTCCCGGCCAGCCGTACGGCGTCCGCCGGGACGAGCGCGTCGTAGCCGACGAGACGGCCGTCCAGTTCGGCCGGTCGGACATCGGCCCGGGGCGCGCGGGCGCTCGCGGCGGTGCGGACCAGAGCACGACCGAGGGCGCGTTTGCCCTCCGCCAGCGCGACCAGGGGGAACACCCCGTCCTTGAGGGTGACCAGCACGTCGTACCGCTCACCCATCCCGATCAGCAGGGCGTCGGTCTCCACGGGTGCGACGGCGTAGCCGTCGGTGTGGGTCACGGTCATGGCGTGACCGCCCAGCGCGACCCGGAACGCCGTGTCGCCGCCCGCGTTGATCAACCGGATTCGCAGCCGGGTACCCGGCTTGGCCGTACGGGTCTCCGGTGACGCCGGGATCTTTCCGTTGACCAGGAAGTGCGGGTAGTAGACGTCCCCGGCGTCGCCGCCCAGGAGGTCGCTCTCCGCGTTCATCATCATGTGCGGCCACTTCGCGGAGGCCGAGGGGGTGGGGGTGGGCATCGCCATGTCACCGTGGCCCCCGTGTCCGCCGTCCGCGCCGTCCCCGTCGGCCGCGCCGCCGTCGGACGCGCCGCCGTCGGACATCGCGCCGTGCCCGCCGTGCCCGCCGCTCGGGGTGCTCGCGGCGTGGCCCATGGCCGCCATGGAGGTGAGTTCGGCGAGCACCTCGTCGGGCGTTCCGGTGACGCCGTCCAGCCAGTCGTCCAGGACGACGACCCATTCCTCGTCGTAGCTCAGCGGCTCGGCCGGATCCTCCACGATGAGAGGCGCGTACAGCCCCCGGTCGAGCTGGGGGCCGTGGTGCGGATGGAACCAGTACGTCCCGGGATGGGAGGCGGTGAACTCGTAGACCAGCTCGCCGCCCGCGGGGATGGCCGGCTGGGTGACGCCCGGCACGCCGTCGGCGTCGTTGCGCAGGGCGAGGCCGTGCCAGTGCACGGTCGTGTCCTGGGGCAGCCGGTTGGTCAGGCGGGCCCGGACGACCTCACCGGCCCTGACCCGGATCGGCTCGCCCGGGAGGCGGTCGCCGTACATCCAGGTGCGTACGGCGGGGCCGCCCAGGTCGGCGTGGCCCTCCTGGGCCAGCAGGTGGAACTCGCGTACCCGGCCGGGGCGCCGGGCCGCCTCGGCGGCGCGCACCTCGTCCCCGGTGGGCCGGACGAAATCGGTGCTCTCACGGGAGCACGCGGAAGCAAGGGCTCCGCCCGCCGCGGCGGCCAGGCCGGCGCGCAGGAAGAACCGTCGATCGATCGATGGCATGGGAAATTCCGCTCACGGTTCGCAGCTGAATGAGGATCCTGAAGGACCCGGGCGAGGTGGCGGGGCGTCCCGAGGACGGCCGCGTGTTCGCCGGGCCCGGTGGGAGCCTCTATACGCGCAGGACCGTGACCCGTTGGAGCGACAGCGCGAACGGCGACGGCGATCCGCGTACGGCGGGCAACCGGGCCGGGCGCTCCCGGACGTTGGCGGCGTCTCCGGACGGGCGGCCCAGGACGATCAGGCCCAGCGCCACGGTGACCAGCACGGCGGCGACCGCCGTCAGGCACTGCACGAACGGATTGGCACCGCTCGCCCCCTCGTGGACCGCCGCCACGTTCTGCAGAGCCGTGACCGACAGGCCGGACGATGCCGCGGGGATCCCGTGCGCCGGAGTGATGTCCGCGAAGGACGCCGCGGGCACACCGTGCGTGGAGGAGTGCGAAAGAGGCGCCCCGGACATGGACATTCCGCAGAAGTGCGCGGTCGCGTAGCTCAGGCCGACGCCGAGCAGCACGGACGCGAGCAACACCAGCTTGGGCAGCACCACCGCGACCGCGCTCCTGCCGGTCTCCCGCCGAGTGCGCACCGTTTCACACTACCGGCGGCACACCCCGCCCCCGGACCCGCCGCCGGTCGCGCGATCGACGGGCGTCCCTGGGCGTTGGGGTCCGGGGCGATCAGGAGCCGCACGAGAGGCGGATCGGGGGCGACAATCCGGGGATGCTCCGGGACATCCGGCTCCGGCGCATCCGGCTGCGGGCATCAGGCTCAGGATGAACCGTGAGACCGCCCGGAACCGGGGCTGGGGGAGCGGTCGGTCAGCCGGGTCGCAGGACGTCGAAGTCGCCCAGCGAGATCGTGATCGTGAAGACGCGCGAGGTGATCCGCCAGCCGTCCGTGGTGCGCGCCCAGCGGTCGTCGTACTCGCCGAAGCATTCGTACGAGCGGCCCTCCCACGGGCCCGCCCCTTGGTGGTAGACCCGCGCGTACGTCAGGGACCTGGCCCGGTCCCCGTCGACGGCGACGCGGTGGTTGCCGAGCAGGTGCTGGGACGGCCCGCATCCGCCCAGGTGGCTCCGGACGGTCCGCACGATCTCCGCCCGTCCGGTGCGGCGGTAGCCGGTGGCCGTCTCGGTGAAGGCCGCGCCGACGCGGTCCCAGTCGCGCCGGTCGAGCGCGGAGGCGAGTTCGGCCAGCCGTTCGACGATCTGGTCCCGGTCGGTGCGGTCGCGGGTGTTCCCCTCGTCGGCGGGGGCGGAAGCGGGGCCGGGGGACGTCACACGGTGCTCCCGCGCTCGCCGGTGTGCGAGCCGGCGAACGTGCTCGCGAGCAGCTCCGGCGACTCGGGACGGCCGTCGAGCACGCGGTTGGTCCGGGTGGTGACCCGCCATCCGTCCGATCCCCGGCGCAGCCGCCAGTGGTTGGCCGTGGCGCGGCGCAGCGTGAACGCGCCGGACGCGGCGTCTCTGACGATCATGAGGGTGTAGCCGACCGCGACCGCGTCGTCGCCGTTCACCGTGACGTGCGGCGCCCCGACGAAGTGGGCGCAACCGCCCGAGATCCAGCGCTGGTGCGCCTTCGACAGGACCATGGCCGTGATCTCGTCGCGCCCGTTCATCAGCAGTTCGTCGACGTCGTAGACGCCGTCGGCCTCCCACAGCGCCGCGACGGCGTCCGCGCTGCCGCTGTCCACGAGCGGGCCGTACGAGAGGATCAGCCGGGTGATCGCCAGCTCGTCCTCGATCGCGCCCAGGCGCTGTTCGAGCCTGGCCAGCCGCTGCTCGGTGTCGCTCATTCCGCGCTCCCGTCCTGGGTTCCGAAGCTGATGCCCATGCCGATGCCCAGGTCGCGCAGCGCCTGGAGCTGTTCGACATAGTTCTCGGCCGAGGCGGCGGCGATGGTGACCCCGGCCACCGTCGCGCCCGCGTCGCGTACGCGTTCGAGGGCGCGTGCCGCGATGTCCGGCGCGCCGATCGGGTCGAGCGCGCGGCCGGTGGCGAGGACGACTTCGAACCCGGCCGGGAGGTCGGCCTCGCCGACCATCTCCGAGAGCCGGTCGAAGGGGAGGCCGAACGGCACCCAGCCGTCGCCGTACGTCACCGCGCGGCGCAGGGATCGCGCGGTCCGGCCGCCGATCCACATCGGCACCCGTTCCTGCCGTGCGTGCGGCTCGACCACGAAGCCCGAGAAGTCGTAGAACTCGCCGTGGAACTCCGGCTCCCGCTGGGAGAGGGCCGCGCGGAGGGCGGCGATGGCCTCGTCCGCGCGCGGTCCGCGCCCCTCGAACGAGGCGCCGAGCAGCTCGAACTCCTCCTTGAGGCTGCCCACGCCGAGGCCCAGCGTGAGCCGTCCTCCGCTGATCCGGTCGAGCGTGCCGTACCGCTTGGCGACGGCGAGCGGGTGGTGGTAGCCGAGCACCAGCACCTGCGTGGCGAGCCGGATCCGGCGGGTACGCGCCGCGAGGTAGCCGAGCGTGGCCAGCGGGTCCCAGTAGGTGCCGCCGCGCTCCTCGGCGACGGGGGCCGGGATGGCCACGTGCTCGCTGCAGGTCAGATGGTGGTAGCCGAGCCGGTCCGCGGCCTCGGCGATCAGCCCGATCTCCTCGATCCCGGCTGAGCGCTCCCACTCGGAGTGCACGCCCGGTAGCTGCACGACCACCGGCGTGACGATCCCGATCCGCATACGGCAACACCTTTCGCTCCTGGAACGGTTCCTTCCTAACGGGAGGGCGAGCCGGGCGGCAGACGCGGTCCCGGTCAGCGGAACCGCACTGAAACGATTGTCAGGAACTCGCCGCGACCTCGACCCGCGCGGCACGGCGGATCGGCCCCGCACGAGTCGGGAGCATGCCGGGCACGCCACCGGAGGTGGGCCGGAAGCAGGCCGGAACCTCGACCGCGCGCGGCGGAAACCCGTCCAAGTCGGGGCCGCATCCCCGGGGACCTCGAAGGACCGGTCATCCGACGACATCCGGGATAGCATCTCGCCCTTCCGCGCGGCGCGTCTCGTTGCTACATTCGCGTTAACAAGAATTCATTTCAGTTTTGGCCAGGAGGACTCAATGACCGCTCTCAGTCCTTCACCGGAGATCGCGGCACCGGCACGCCGGGAGCTGCCCCCGTCCATGGTCGAGCGGATGACTCTGATCATGGATGCCTTCGCCGGCCGCTCGACCCGGCTGACCCTGGAGGACGTCGCGCGCTGCACGCACCTCCCGCGCTCGACCGCGCACCGCATCCTCGACCAGCTCGTCCGTCTCAACTGGCTGGAGCACACCTCGTTCGGCTACCGCCTCGGACAGCGCGCGCTGGGACTCGGCGGCAGGGACGGGAGCCACGGCGAGATCCGCGAGGCGGCCGCGCCGCTGCTGCACGAGCTCCAGATCAAGACCGGGATGGTCGTCCACCTCGCGGTCCTCGACGGCGCGCAGGTGTTCTACCTCGACAAGGTCGGCGGCCGGTTCGCCACCTCGGTTCCCTCGCGGGTCGGCGGCCGGGCCCCCGCGCACTGCACCGCGCTCGGCAAGGCCATCCTGGCCTGGCTCGAACCGGAGCAGGTCGAGTCCCGGATCAGCGGCTTCATCAGCCGGATGACGAACCGCACCATCGGAGAGATGGGCACCCTGCACCAGGAGCTGCACCGCATCCGGCAGCGGCACGGGCTGGCGTTCGAGCGGGGCGAGTGCTTCCCGAACATCGCGTGCGTCGCGGGGGCGATCCGCGGCTATGAGGGTCCGGTGGCCAGCATCTCCCTGGTGGGCGACACCCGCACGCCGCTGGAGAAGGTCGCGCCGTTGGTGATCGACGCCGCGCGGCAGGCATCGCTGTCCCTGTTCCCCGACCTGGCGACCCCGCGCCGGGCCCGCCTCATGATGGCGGTGCCGGACCAGACGTGGTCTTCGGCGACGATGAACCGGCTCCTGGAGACCGGCCAGAACGGCGACTGGATGTGACCACCCTCAGGGGTGACCCCGGACCGGGGCTACCCCCAGTGGTCGCCCCACCCCCACAGGTTCGGCCCGATCTGCGCCTGCGGCTCGTCCTCGTCGATGCCGAACCGTCCCCGGTAGAAGATCATCGGCCGCTGCTCGGTGACCGTCTCGACCTCCAGCACCCGGCCGATCACCACGTCGTGGTCGCCGGCGACGTGCACGTCGTGCACTTCGGCGTGCACGCGGAGCAGCACGTCCCGCAGGGCCGGAGCACCCCACCGGGAGCGATCCCATTCGAGCCCCTCGAACTTGCTGCCCTTGCTGGAACCGAATCGGCGGCAGACGTCGACCTGCTCCTCGCTGAGGACGTTCACGCAGAAGCGCCCGGCGTTCCGGATCCTCGGCCAGGCGCGGCCGTTGTGGTCGGCGCAGAACAGCACCAGCGGCGGCTCCAGCGACACCGACGCGAACGACTGGCAGGCGAAGCCCACCGCCTCGCCGTCGTCGATTCCGGTGACCACGGTGACACCGCTGGCGAACGCCCCCATGGCGCGCCGCAGCTCCAGCGGCGTGGGTGGGGCGACGTCGACGGGTTCCGTCGAGAGCGGGGTCTCGGTTGTCATGGGTTCCCCTCGTGTGTCACGGCGGTTTGCGGTGGCTCAGGAAACGAACGTAAGCCGCACCGCATGCCGTGCAGAAGACCATCCCGATGAGTGGAAGGTCACAACGGCCATGGATGGCGCCTCCCCGGGACGCCGTACCGGGGGTCCGACGTCTCGCTCATCGGGATGGCCGGGGTCGGGACGGGCCGCCGCTGGCTACCGTCCCAGCAAGCTGACATTCCTATGACCGGAGCGGATGATGACCACGGAGCTGACCTACGAGTCGACGCTGCGCGAGCTCGCGACAGACCAGGGAGTCCTGCGATATCACGAGGCCGGAGACGGCCCGCCGCTGCTGCTGCTGCACGGCTCCGGCCCCGGCGTCACCGGCTGGCGCAACTTCCGCGGCAACCTCGCCGTGTTCGCCGAGCACTTCCGCTGCCTCGTCCTCGAGTTCCCCGGCTTCGGCGTGAGCGACCCGACCGACGAGCACCCGATGATCGCCGCGAACTCCGCGGTGGTCCGCTTCCTCGACGGGCTCGGCCTCCATCAGGTCGACGTGATCGGCAACTCCATGGGCGGCATCATCGGCACCCAGTTCGCGATCAGCCATCCTGACCGCGTCCGCCGGCTGGTCACCATCGGCGGGATCGGCAGGAACATCTTCAGCCCCGGACCGGGCGAGGGCATCAACCTGCTGATGGAGTTCACCGAGAACCCCACCCGCGAGGCGCTCGTCCAGTGGCTGAACTCCATGGTCTACGACCCCGCCCTGGTCACCGAGGAGCTGATCGAGGAGCGCTGGGCGCAGGCCACCGACCCGGACACGCTCGCCAGCGCCAGGAGGATGTACGGCAAGGCCGCCATGGCGGCGCGCGCGAGGGCCGCGGCCGCCTCGGACGCCCCGCCGTACTGGGCGATGTTGCACAAGGTCAGGGCGAGGACCCTGCTGACGTGGGGCCGCGACGACCGGGTCAGCCCGCTCGACATGGCGCTCGTGCCGATGCGCACCATCCCCGACATCGAGGTGCACGTGTTCCCCAACTGCGGGCACTGGGTGATGATCGAGCAGAAGGAGGCGTGGGAGAGCGCCGTCCTCGCCTTCCTCACCCGGAAGGACAACGCATGACCGCCGGATGGGACGACGAGTACGACCTCATCGTCGTCGGCAGCGGCGGTGGCGGCATGACGGCCGCGCTGGCCGCCGTCGACTGCGGGCTCTCCGTCCTGGTGGTCGAGAAGGGCAGGATGTTCGGCGGCAGCACCGGCATCTCCGGCGGCGGCATCTGGATCCCCAACAACCCGACCCTGCGGGCCAGGGGCCACGACGACAGCCGCGCGTCGATCCGGCGGTACCTCGACCTGCTCACCGAGGGCCGGGTGCCCGCGGCGCGGCTCGACGCGTACGTGGACAACGGTCCGGCCGCGATGGCGCTGCTCGGCAAGAGCCGGTGGATGCGCTTCTTCTGGACCAAGGGGTACGCCGACTACCACCCCGAACTGGAGGGCGGCCGCCCGCTCGGCCGGTCGATCGAGGCGATCCCGTTCGACACCCGCAAGCTCGGCGAGGACGAGAAGTTCCAGCGCCCCAACAGCATGAAGGGCCCGCTCGGCCTCTGGATCACCAGCAAGGACTACCACGACCTGGCCATGGTCAAGCGCACCTGGCGCGGGCGGTGGGCCTCGGTCGTGGCCGCCTGGCGGGTCTCCTCCAACGTGATCCGCCGCCGCCACATGGCGACCGGTGGGCGGGCGCTCGTCGCCCGGCTGCGGATGGCGCTCAAGGACGCCGGTATCCCGCTGTGGCTGCGTACCTCCATGACCGAGCTGGTCGTCGGCGACGGCGGCCCGGACGACGGCAGGGTCACCGGCATCGTCGCCGAGCGCCGGGGCGAGAAGGGCACGGAGCCCCGCACCGTGCGGCTGCGCGCCAGGAAGGGCGTGCTGCTGGCCACCGGCGGCTTCGACCACAACCCCGAGCTGCGCGCGAAGTACCTGCCCGAGGGCGGCCGGGCCGACTTCAGCATGGGTGCGCGGGAGAACACCGGCGACGGCATCGTGGCGGGGGAGCGGCTCGGCGCCGCCCTCGACTTCATGGACGACGCCTGGTGGATGCCCGCCGTACGGCACCCGGCCGGGGCGACGATCCCGCTCGTCTCCGAGCGGTGCATCCCGCCGTCGATCATCGTGTCGGCGGAGGGCAGGCGCTTCACCAACGAGTCGTCGCCGTACGTGAACTTCGTGCACGACCAGCTCGCGGGCGGGCACGTCCCGGTGTGGTTCGTGATGGACGCCAAGGCGCGGGCCCGCTACCCGTTCGCGCAGATCCTCCCCGGGATGCCGATCCCGAAGGAGTTCTACGACCAGGGCCTGGCGTTCCGCGCCGACACGGTCGCGGAGCTGGCCGGGAAGATCGGCGTCCCGCCGGAGGCGCTGGCCGAGACCGTCGAGCGGTTCAACGGCTTCGCCAGGAACGGTAAGGATGAGGACTTCGGCCGGGGCGACAGCGCGTACGACCGCTACTACGGCGACCCCACGCTCAAGAACCCGAACATCGATGTGATCGACCGGGCTCCGTACTACGCGTTCCGGATCGAGGCCGGGGACCTCGGCACCAAGGGCGGGCTGGTCTGCGACGAGTACGGCCGGGTACAGCGGGAGGACGGTTCGGTGATCGAGGGCCTCTACGCCACCGGCAACACGTCCGCGTCGGTGATGGGCAACGAGTACGCGGGTCCGGGCGCCACCATCGGTCCCTCGATCGTCTTCGGATACATCGCCGCCCGGCACGCGGCGGGAGTCACGGCATGACCCAGCCGGGATCGCTCGAAGTGCGCGTCGTCGAGGTCATCCGCGAGACCGCGGACGCGCACTCGCTCGTGCTCGAACCCACCGAGGGTGGCCGGGACCGGTTCGGTTACCGTCCCGGCCAGTTCCTCACCATCCGGGTGCCGACCACGCGCGAGGGCGGGGCGGCGCGCTGCTACTCCCTGTGCAGCTCGCCGGTCCGCGACGAGAAGCTCAAGGTGACCGTCAAGCGGGTCAGGGACGGCTACGCGTCGAACTGGATCTGCGACAACGTCACCGAAGGGGACACCCTGGAGGTGCTGCGGCCGTCGGGCACCTTCACCCCGGACTCGCTCGACGAGGACTTCCTCCTGTTCGCGGGGGGCAGCGGCGTCACGCCGGTCATGTCGATACTCAAATCCTGCCTGTACGGCGGGACCGGCGCGGTCACGCTGATCTACGCCAACCGGGACGAGGACTCGGTCATCTTCCGGGACGAACTGGTCGCGCTGGCGACGGAGTACGGCGACCGCCTGACGGTGGTCCACTGGCTGGAGTCCGTGCAGGGCCTGCCCACCGCCTCCGGACTCGCCGCGCTGGCCCGGCCGTACAGCGGCCGGCAGGCGTTCGTGTGCGGTCCCGAGGCGTTCATGAATCTCACGGTGTCCGTGCTCGCCGGCCTCGGCGTGCCGGGCCGGCGGGTGCATGTCGAGCGGTTCTCCTCGCTCGCGGGCGACCCGTTCGCCGGGTCCGGCGTCGTCATCGAGGCCGACGGGCCGGTCAGCGAGGTCGAGGTCGAGCTGGACGGCGAGACGCGGACCGTGTCCTGGCCGCGGGGCAACCGCCTGCTCGACGTGCTGCTCGACGCCGGCATGGACGCGCCGTTCTCCTGCCGCGAGGGTTCGTGCAGCGCGTGCGCCTGCGTCCTCCTTTCGGGTGAGGTCACCATGGAGCACAACACGGTCCTTGACAAGCAGGACCTCGCCGACGGCCTGATCCTGGCCTGCCAGGCGATCCCGGTCAGCGAACGGCTCAGGGTCACCTACGACGCCTGAGCCGCCCGCTCTCCGGTCTCTCCACGGCCGCTTCCATCGGATTCACGCCGGATTTTCGCCGGATTCCCACTGAGCGGGAGACGCGGCGCCACCGGCGATCCGTGACTGGAACCTTTGACTCAGGAGCCCTGCCGACCCGAGCACGGGCCGACGACCCAGGAGGATGTGGATGTTGGAGGCGGCACAACGCGTGTCCGCGGCCGACCGGCTGTGGGCGGCACAGCGGGACCGGGAGCCGATCGCTCCGCTGACCGAGTCCCTCCCGGACATCGACGTCGTCGACGCGTACGAGATCCAGCTGATCAACATCCGCAGGCAGCTCGCCGGCGGGGCCCGGGTGTACGGGCACAAGGTGGGCCTGTCCTCCCTCGTGATGCAGCGGATGATGGGCGTCGACGAGCCCGACTACGGGCACCTGCTCGACACCATGGTGCTGTCGGAGGACACGCCCATCGAGGCCGGCGCGTACTGCTACCCGCGGATCGAGGTCGAGATCGGCTACGTGCTGGGCGCGAGCCTGCCGGGCGAGGGGTGCACCGAGGCGGACGTGCTCGCCGCGACCGAGTACATCGTGCCGAGCATCGAGCTCATCGACAGCCGGATCACGGACTGGAGGATCGGGCTCGCCGACACCATCGCCGACAACGCGTCCTCGGCGGGCGTGCTCCTCGGGGCGGCCCGGGTGAGCCCCAGGGACCTGGACCCGGCCGACATCGAGGCCGTCCTGTACTCCGACGGCACGTCCGACGGCATGTCATGCAGCACGTCCGGCGCCACGGAGATCGCGCGCGGGAACACCAACGCCGTCCTCGGTGACCCCACCACCGCCGTGGCCTGGCTGGCCAGGAAGGTGGCCTCCTTCGGAGTGAAGCTCGAAGCCGGGCATGTGATCCTTCCCGGATCCTGCACCCGCGCCGTGGACGCGCGCCCCGGCGACACCTTCCGCGCCGAGTTCGCCGGGCTCGGCTCCGTGACCGCTCGATTCGAATGAGGGTGAGACTGTGACCAAGGCGACCGCCGCCATCGTCGGCTCGGGCAACATCGGGACCGACCTGATGTACAAGCTGCTCCGATCAGACCTGATCGAGCCGCGCTGGATGATCGGCGTGGATCCCGACAGCCCCGGCCTGAAGCGGGCGGACGCGCACGGCCTGACCACCTCCGCAGACGGGGTCGACTGGCTGCTCGCGCAGGACGAGCGGCCCGACATCGTCTTCGAGGCCACCTCCGCGTACGTCCACAAGGTGAACGCGCCGAAGTACGAGGCGCTCGGCATCCAGGCCGTCGACCTGACCCCGGCCGCGCTCGGCCCGGCCGTCGTGCCCGCGGTCAACCTCGGCGCCCACCTGGACGCGCCCAACGTCAGCCTGATCACCTGCGGCGGCCAGGCCACGATCCCGATGGTGCACGCGGTCTCCCGGGTCACCGAGGTCGCCTACGCCGAGATCGTCGCCAGCGTCGCCTCGCCGTCGGCCGGTCCCGGCACGCGGGCCAACATCGACGAGTTCACCAAGACCACCAGCCGCGGCATCGAGACGATCGGCGGCGCCGCCCGGGGCAAGGCGATCATCATCCTCAACCCGGCCGAGCCGCCGATGCTGATGCAGGACACCGTCTTCTGCGCGATCCCCGAGGACGCCGACCGGGACGCCATCGCCGCCTCGATCGCGGACGTGGCCGCGACCGTCGCGTCGTACGTGCCGGGCTACCGGCTGCGCGCCGAGCCGCAGTTCGACGACCCGACGCCGGTGAGCGGCGGGCTGGCCCGGGTCGCGGTCTTCCTGGAGGTCGAGGGCGCCGGGGACTTCCTCCCGCCGTACTCCGGCAACCTCGACATCATGACCGCCGCCGCCACCAAGGTCGGTGAGGGCTTCGCGCAGCGCATCGTCTCCGAGCGTGTGCCGTCCTAGTCACGTCCCCCGTCACCTCCTCGTCACAAGGAGACCCTTCCATGCCCTACAGCGCCGACCTCGACATCCGGGTCACCGACTCGTCGTTGCGTGACGGCTCGCACGCCAAGCAGCACCAGTTCACCGTCGAGCACGTCCGGTCCATCGTCGGCGCCCTCGACGACGCCGGTGTGCCGGTCATCGAGGTCACGCACGGCGACGGGCTCGGCGGCTCGTCGTTCAACTACGGATTCAGCCACACCCCCGAGCAGGAGCTGATCAAGACGGCGGTCAAGACCGCCAAGCGGGCGAAGATCGCGTTCCTCATGCTGCCCGGCCTGGGTGTGCAGGACGACATCCGCGAGGCCGCGGGCAACGGCGCGAGCGTGTGCCGGATCGCCACGCACTGCACCGAGGCGGACATCTCCGTGCAGCACTTCGGGCTGGCCAGGGATCTCGGCCTGGAGACCGTCGGCTTCCTGATGATGGCGCACAGCCAGCCGCCCGAGGTCCTGGCCAAGCAGGCGCGGATCATGGCCGACGCCGGCTGCCAGTGCGTGTACGTCGTCGACTCCGCCGGTGCGCTGATCATGGAGCAGACCGGCGACCGGATCTCCGCGCTGGTGGCCGAGCTCGGGGCGGACGCCCAGGTCGGCTTCCACGGCCACGAGAACCTCGGCCTCGGTGTCGCCAACTCCGTGCTCGCCGTACGCGCGGGCGCGCTCCAGATCGACGGCTCGACCCGCAGGTTCGGGGCCGGAGCCGGCAACACCCCCGTCGAGGGGTTCGCCGCGGTCGCCGAGAAGCTCGGCATCCGCACCGGCATCGACACACTGAAGATCATCGACGCCGCCGAGGACGTCGTACGCCCGGTCATGGACGGGGAGTGCCTGCTCGACCGGCTCTCGCTGACCATGGGCTACGCCGGGGTCTACTCCAGCTTCCTGAAGCACGCCGACCGCCAGGCAAGGAAGTACGGGGTTTCGGGCGCCGAGATCCTCATCGAGGCCGGGCGGCGCAAGCTCGTCGGCGGCCAGGAAGACCAGCTCATCGAAATCGCAGTCGCACTCGCGGGGAAGCGGGAACAGGCATGACCAACCAGGTACTCGAGGCGATCGTCCAGCGCGCCGACGAACTCAGCGCGCTCGGTCTGTCCAACGAGAAGCTCGGCCGGCTGGACGACCAGGCGGCCAAGGTGCTGCGCGAGTCGGGCGTCATCCGGATGCTCCAGCCGAAGACGTACGGCGGCCTCGAGTTCCATCCCCGGGACTTCGCCGAGACGGTGATGAAGATCGCCAGCCTCGACGGGTCGACCGGCTGGGTCTCCGGCGTCGTCGGCGTGCACCCGTGGGAGATGGCGTTCGCCGACCCGAAGGTGCAGGAGGAGATCTGGGGCGAGGACCAGGACACCTGGATCGCCTCGCCGTACGCGCCGATGGGCATCGCCCGGCCGGTGGACGGCGGGTACGTCTTCAACGGCCGCTGGCAGTTCTCCTCCGGCACCGACCACTGCGACTGGATCTTCCTCGGCGGCTTCCTCGGTGACGAGGAGGGCAAGATGGCCCACCCGCCCGTCTCACTGCACCTGATCCTCCCGCGGTCCGACTACCAGATCGTCGAGGACTCCTGGGACGTGGTCGGGCTGCGCGGCACCGGCAGCAAGGACATCATCGTCAAGGACGCGTTCGTCCCCGCGTACCGCACCCTGGAGTACAGCAAGGTCGTGGACGGCTCCGCGGCCAAGGAGGCGGGGCTGACCAACCCG
This sequence comes from Microtetraspora glauca, assembly GCF_040656155.1. Lineage (NCBI taxonomy): Bacteria > Bacillati > Actinomycetota > Actinomycetes > Streptosporangiales > Streptosporangiaceae > Microtetraspora > Microtetraspora glauca. The sequence continues at coordinate 69,868 of NZ_JBFALK010000026.1, read as the reverse complement.
ACCTACCACCTGCCGTTCTCGGCCGCGTTCCCCCTCGGCATCACGGCCTCGCTGATCGGCATCTGCGAGGGCGCCCTCGCGCACCACATGGCGTACCAGAAGAGCCGCGTCCAGGTCACCGGCACCAAGATCAAGGACGACCCGTACGTGCTCTTCGCGATCGGCGAGGCGGCGGCGGAGATCGCGGCGGCCCGGTCCGCGCTGCTCGACAACGCCTCCCGGATGTACGACATCGTGGCCTCGGGGCGCGAGGTCACCTTCGACGAGCGCGCGGTCGGCCGGCGCACCCAGGTCGCGGCGGCCTGGCGCGCGGTCCGCGCCGTGGACGAGATCGTGGCCCGCTCGGGCGGCAACGCCATGCGTATGGACAACCCGATCCAGCGCTTCTGGCGGGACGCGCACATGGGCCTGGCGCACGCCATCCACGTGCCCGGCTCGGTCTTCCACGTGTCCTCTCTGACACAGCTCGACATCGAGCCGCCGCACGGCCCGATGCGCTCCATGATCTAGGGAGCGCACCGAGCCGCGGGGGCTCAGGAGGCGTCGAGGTCCGGCTCCCACACCACGCCGTTGATGTGGGAGCCGCCGTCGACGAACAGCGTGTTCCCCGTGAGATAGCGGGCGTCCTCACTCGCGAGGAACAGCACGACGGGGGCGATGTCCTGCTCGGGGTCGCCGATCCGCCCCATCGGGTTGCTCCGGTCGGCGGCCGTCGCCAGTTCCGGGTTGGCCGCCATCCTGCGGCGGAAGGCCGCGCTCTTGGCCCCGGGGCAGACGGCGTTGACGACGACGCCCGTGGGCGCCCACTCCCGCGCCGCCGTACGGGTCAGCGCGCGCAGCGCCTCCTTGGCGGAGTTGTACTCCAGGGTGCCCATGTGGGCGTTGACCCCGTTGAGCGAGCACATGTTGATCACGCGCCCCCAGCCCTGTTCCCTCATGTGCGGGAACGCCGCCCGCATCGCCCAGAACGGGCCGTAGTAACCCATGGCGAAACCACGGTCCAGCTGCTCGTCCGTCTTGTTCTCGACCCGGCCGACGCCGCCGGTGCCGCCCCAGGCGTTGTTGACCAGGACGTCGATCCGGCCCCACGTCTCCACGGCGGCGGCCACCATGGCCTCCACCTGCTCCCTGTCGGTGACGTCCGTGCGCACGAAACGCGCGTCGGCGCCGAACTCCTCCACCAGCTCCCGGGTGGTGCTCTCCCCGGTCGCCTCGTCGATCTCCGCGACGACGATCGCCGCGCCCTCGGCGGCGAACCTCCGCGCGACGCCCCTGCCGATGCCGTCGCCCGCGCCGGTGATCACCGCCACCCGCCCGGCCAGCCTGCCGTACGCCTCCGCCTTGTCCTGTCGCATCGTCATCCCTGCTCTGTGATGGTGGTTCGGTCAGTCACCGAGGCTCGCGACCAGCTTGGGCGTCCAGATCACCCTGCCGAGGAACCGGTCCGCGTCGGGTGAGGAGACCAGCCAGACGATCGCTCTCCCCGACGCATCCTCCGGAGTGGGGTCGAACCCCTTGTCCGCGATCGAGCCGGTGCCGCCGCGCGCCGAACCCGCCTCTGTGATCACGAAGCCCGGGTCGAGGTTGAACGCGCGTACGCCGTGCTTCAGGTACTCCGCGTTGATCGCGCCGGCGAGCCGCCCGAACGCCGCCTTCGACGCGGAGTACGCGACGCCCCAGCCGCCCTCGCCGGGCGGTGCGGGCGGGTCGGTGGTGGCCGAACCTGAGCACATGTTGACGATCGTGCCGCCGCCTCGCTCGACCATCCCGGGGAGCACCGCCTGCAGCAGCACGATCTGGTTCAGGTAGTTCCCCGCGACGGTCCGGGCGGCCACGTCGACGTCGAGGTCGAGGAAGCGGTCGTGGTTCCCGGCGATGTGCGCCACCGCGTTGTTGACCAGCACGTCGACACGCCCCCACTCGCGGAGCACCGTGTCCGCCGCCGCCCGTACGCTGTGGCGGTCGAGGAGGTCCATCCGGATCGGCAGCGCCCGCACGCCGAGCGCCTCGATCCGCGCGGCCGTCGTGCGCAGGCTTCCCGGGACCGCGATCCGCTCCGGACCGTCGTCGCTGTAGCGAGGAGGGATCACCCCCTGCCCCTCCTCGACGGTGCGGGCGGTGAACGCGACGTCGTACCCGGCGCGGGCGAGGGCGAGGGCCGTCTCGCGGCCGATTCCCCGGCTCGCTCCGGTGACCAGTGCCGTCGGGCGTCCGGCCGGGGTTCCTGTCGCTGACGCCATCGGGTCGCGCACCTCGTCAATCGTTCGGTCGTTCGGGGGACCGGTGGGTTTTGCCGGTGGGGAGCTCCAGGCATGGTGGAACGCCCGCCCGGTGTCATGGGGTACGGATCTCGCTCAGCGGGAGCCCGTCATCCGCCGCGTTCACCCGGCCGAGCCTGCGGACTCTCACTGAGCGGGAGAGCGAAGGCGGTACGGCGGCGGCTCTGTCACCTTTGGGGGCAGAGAAGACCGCCCCGTCCGGGGGCGAGAGGGACCGGAGGGCTTCCACGCCCGACCAGGGCACCGGCAGATTGGATTGAGGACTGTGACGCAGATCCGAGGGCTGGGCTATCTCAAGGTCCAGACGCGTGACATCAAGCGCTGGCGTGAGCTCGTGATCGACGGCCTCGGTTTCGCCGAGGGAACCGGGCCTGACCCGGACGGCCTGTACCTGCGGATGGACGAGCGCCAGGCGCGGCTCATCGTGCTTCCCGGCGACTCCGACCGGGTGCTCGCCGTCGGCTGGGAGGTGCGCGACCAGTTCGCGCTCGCCACGGTGGGCCGCGCGGTCGAGGCCGCGGGCACCGCCGTCAAGGTGCTGTCGGAGGCGGAGGCCGCCGAGCGGTCCGCCGAGCAGGTCATCGCCTTCGAGGACCCGGCCGGGACGCCGGTCGAGGTCTTCTTCGGCCCCGTGCTCGACCACAGCCCGGTGCTCACCGGCAGGGGCCAGCGGTTCGTCACCGGCCCGCAGGGCATGGGCCACGTGGTGCTGCCCACCACCGCCATGCAGGAGACCGTCTCCTTCTACACGGAGGTGCTCGGCTTCCTGCCGCGCGGCGCCATCAAGGTCGGCGGCGGCAAGGGCAGCGGGCCCGTACGGCGGGTGCGCTTCATGGGGGTCAACCAGCGCCACCACAGCCTCGCCGTCTGCCCCGCGCCGCACGGCGAGGAGCCCGGCCTGGTGCACCTCATGATCGAGGTCGACACCCTCGACGCGGTCGGGATGGCCCTGGACAAGGTGCGCCAGCTCGGCTTCTCCATCTCCTCGACGCTGGGGCGGCACACCAACGACAAGATGGTGTCGTTCTACGTGCGCGCTCCCGGAGGCTGGGACATCGAGTACGGCACCGAGGGCATGCTCGTCGACGAGACGTACTACACCGCCGAGGAGATCACCGCCGACAGCTACTGGGGGCACGACTGGTCCGGCTCCGAGCCGCTCGCCGCTTTCATCCCGCGGTCCTGAGCGAGAGGCGAGTCGATCGACATGCGGACTCCGCAGCGTGACCTCCGGGTGGTGTCGTGACCTCCCCGTCCCCGGTCCGGCAGGTCCAGCCGGTCCCGGCGGCCTCGGTCGCCGGCTTCGACCATGAATGTGATGTGCTCGTCGTCGGATTCGGCTGCGCCGGCGCGTCCGCCGCGTTCGAAGCCGCCACGGCGGGCGCCGAGGTGCTCGTGCTCGAACGCGCGGGCGGGCCGGGTGGCTCGTCCGCGTTGTCCGGAGGCGAGCTCTACCTCGGCGGCGGCACGGCGGTGCAGAAGGCGTGCGGCTTCGAGGACACCGCGGACGACATGTTCGCCTACCTCAGGGCCGCGCTCGGCCCGCACGCCGACGAGGAGAAGCTGCGGCTCTACTGCGACGGCAGCGTCGAGCACTTCGAGTGGTTCCGCGACCGCGGGCTGACCTTCAACGAGAGCTTCTACGACGCGCCGAGCTGGATGCCGCCGACGAAGGACGGGCTGATGTGGCTGGGCGAGAACGCCTGGCCGTACAACACCGTCGCCCGCCCGGCGCCGCGCGGGCACCGTCCGGCGACCGAGAGCTTCGGCGGCTGGATGATCATGGAGAAGCTGGTCGCGGCCGCGAAGGAGGCCGGGGCCGCCTGCCACGCCGACACCCTGGCCACCAATCTGGTGACCGACGACACCGGCCGTGTCGTCGGCGTGATCGCCCGCCGTTACGGCGAGACCGTCGCCTACCGGGCGCGCAAGGGCGTCATCCTGACCACCGGCGGCTTCGTCGACTCGGAGGAGATGCTCTGGGAGCACGCCCCCGTGCTCATCGGCCACGGCAAGGTCAGCGACGGTCTCGACGACGGCAGCGGCATCAGGATGGCGGCGGCGCTCGGCGCGGCCACCCGGCGCATGTCGGAGGTGGAGATCGCGCTGACCGTGCTGCCCGCGATGATCACCCGGGGAATGCTGGTCGACGGGCTCGGCCGGCGGTTCATCAACGAGGACGTCTATCCGGGCCTGTTCAGCGTCGCCGCCGTGCTGCACCGGCCGGGGCCGTACTGGGCGATCATCGACGAGGCGGGCTACGAGGACATTCCGAAGCGGGACCTGTGGGGTGTGCGCCCGCAGTTCGTCGCGGAGACGCTCGCGGAGCTCGAGGAGTCGCTCGGCATGCCGCACGGCGCGCTCGAGTCGACGGTCGGCGTGTACAACCGGCACGCGGAGCAGGGCGAGGACCCCTACTTCCACAAGGACGCCAAGTGGCTGCGGCCGCTCCGGCCACCGTACGCCGCGGTCGACCCGCGCTTCGGGTTCGCCTCCGGAGATCGGGAGAGCGCGGGGTCCGGCACGGGCGTCGCCGGGTTCACCCTCGGCGGGCTGCACACCACCGTGGACGGCGCCGTGCTCGACCAGTCGGGCCTCCCCATCCCGGGGCTGTACGCCGCGGGCCGGGCCAGCTCCGGCATCCACGGTGAGGGCTATATCAGCGGGACCTCCCTGGGCGACGGCACGTTCTTCGGCCGCAGGGCCGGGCGCGCCGCCGCGGGAGAGGCGTGACGACCATGACGAAACCCGGCGGTGGACGCTGCGCTTCCGCCAGATCAACCTGATCGACGACACCGCTCCCCGAGGGCGCCGTCGGCAAGGGGGTCGCACTCGCGCGACCGAGGTGCTGCCGCGTGACTGCGGCACCCCTCATCCGGGATGACGAGCTGGTCGGCGTCGAGGGAAGGCTGACCTCGCGGCGACGTGGACGACGGGCGGACGGCCAAGCGCCCGCTGCTGTCGCCTGTGAGGCAGGTCGGATAGTGCGGTCGCGCGCTCACCCCGTGACCGCTCCGCCGGCCTCCCCTCCCTGGTCACGCGTCTGGCTGTGCAGCTGGGCCCGCAGCCCCGCCAGCAGCGCGAGCAGCCCGAGCTCGAAGGCCGAATCGGCCCGTCCGGAGGCGGGGGCGGCTTGGACGGCGGCGGCGAGGCGCGGGTGGCGGGTGGCGTCGGCGGGCATGTCGATCATCTGCTCGGGAGCCGCGAGGTCGAGCGCCGAGCCCAGGATGAAGGCCTCCAGCATGCTGAGGATCCAGATCGCCTGGTCAGGGTGCCAGCCCGCGTCCTCCAGGGAGGCCACCACCAGTTCGTACTGGTCCAGCACCTCCGGGGTGCGCACGGGCGTAGTGGCCAGCAGCCTGACCGTGTTGGGGTGTTCGGCGAACGCGGCCCGGTAGGAGCGCGCCCACTCCGCCAGCGCCTGATCCCAGGTCAGGCGCCCGAGGGATGACCAGTCGATCTCCGCCGCCAGCAGGACGCGCACGCCGTGGACCACCTGCTCTCGGCTGTGGACGTGGTTGTACAGCGACGGCATCCGCACGCCAAGTGCTTTGGCCAGTCTGACGAGGCTGAAGGCCTCGGTCCCCTCCCTGTCGATGAGATCGAGGGCGGTCCGGTAGATGGCTTCGGCGCTCAGGATCGCGCGGCGGGGGCGGCCGGCCGGTCTGGTGTGCCTGCTCATGACATAGCCAGATTAAGGGTCTTCCCGGACGAGGTGGGACGGAGCTACTCTACGCAAAACTACACCCTAAAGTTTTAGGGAGAGCCAATGTCCTCACCCCCCGCCCTAGAACGCGACGCCATCGGCACCTGGGACCTGGTGTTCTTCGTGGTCGCCGCCGCGGCACCCCTCACCGTCATGGCCGGTATCGCCCCCATCGGCCTGGCCGTCGCCGGACCCGGCGCGGTTCCCGGATATCTCATCGCCGGACTGGCCCTGTTGCTCTTCACCGTCGGTTTCACCTCGATGAGCCGGCACGTCAAGAACGCCGGAGCCTTCTACGCGTACATCGCCGAGGGCCTGGGCAAGCCCGCCGGCGTCGGCGCGGCGCTGGTCGCGCTGATCTCCTACAACGGCATCGGCATCGGCCTGTACGGCGCGTTCGGGTTCTTCGCCGCCACCACCGTCGCCGACCTGACCGGGCTCGACCTGCCCTGGTGGGCCTGGGCGCTGGCGGCGGTCGCTCTGGTCTGGTTCCTCGGCTTCCGCCGGGTCACGGTCAGCGCCAAGGTCCTCGGCTTCGCGCTGCTGGCCGAGGTGCTCGTCCTGGCCATGCTCGCCGTCGCCGTACTGGTCAAGGGCGGCCCCGAGGGGTTCGGCATGGCGTCCTTCGCCCCGAGCAACGTCTTCACCGGCGGCCTCGCCGGGGCGCTGGCGGTCACCTTCGGCGCCTTCATCGGCTTCGAGGCGACCGCGATCTACGGCGAGGAGGTCAGGGACGCCGGACGCGCTGTGCGCCGCGCCACCTATATCGCCGTCGGCTTCCTCGCCCTCTTCTACACGTTCATCGCCTGGATCGTGGTCACCGCCTACGGCCCCACCGTGGTGGGCGCCAAGGCCGCGGAGAACCCCGGGCTCGTCTTCGCCGCCACCGACTATTACGTGGGCACGCTGGCGGTCGACGTGATGAACATCCTGATCGTCACCAGCTCGTTCGCCGCGGTGCTGGCATTCCACAACGCGGCCAACCGCTACTTCTTCGCGCTGGGGCGCGAGCGCGTGCTCCCCGCGGCCTTCGCCCGCGTCCACCCGCGTACGCGTTCGCCCTGGGTGGGAGGGGTGGTCGGCACGGCCCTGGCCGTTGTCGTCGTCATCGCTTTCGCGGTGGCCGGCCTCGACCCCTTCACCAACCTGCTGGTCTGGCTCAACACACCGGGCGTCATCGGAATCATGGCGCTCCAGGCGCTGTGCTCCTTCGCCGTCGCGGGCTTCTACCGAAAGCGCGCCGATCTGTCCGTCGGCACCTGGACCCGGCTGATCGCCCCCGTGCTCGGCGGGCTCGCCCTGACCGCCGCCTGCTGGCTGGCGGTGACCCACGTCGACCTGCTCACCACGGCCGGCACGACCACCAACCTGGTCCTCCTCCTTCCGCTTCCCCTCATCTTCCTGGTGGGCGTGCTGCTGGCTCTGCGGCTGCGCGCTGTCAACCCGAACGCCTACGCGATGCTGACGACGATCAACGTTGAGGAGACAACATGACTCGCTCTGACTGGTCCGACGAAGAACTCGGAATGCGCCGCGGGATCACTCGCCGCGACTTCCTTGACGGGGTGGCGGTCTCCATCGGCGCGGTCGCCGCCGGATCACTTCTCGGTGGTACGGCGTCGGCCGACAGCCGCGGGTCGTATTACCCGCCCGCGCTCACCGGCATGCGGGGCAGCCACGACGGCTCCTTCGAGATCGCGCACTCTCTCCGCGGCGGCACCTTCTGGGACAACGCGGGCAGCCCCGACTCCACGGGCGAGAGCTACGACCTGGTGGTGGTGGGCGCCGGGATCAGCGGGTTGTCCGCCGCGCATTTCTACCTGCGCGACGTCAATCCGCGGGCGAGGATCCTGATCCTCGATCCGCACGACGACTTCGGCGGGCACGCCAAGCGCAACGAGTTCCGGGTCGGAGGCAGGACGCTGATCGGCTACGGCGGCTCACAGTCGATCGACGCGCCCAGCGCCTATCCGGCCGAGGCCAAACGCCTGTTCACCGACGTGGGCATCGATGTGCAGAAGTTCTTCACCTACTTCGACCGGAGCTTCTACCGGCGCAACGGCGCCGGCGGCCGGGCGGTGTTCTTCGCCAAGGAGCAGTGGGGCCGCGACCACCTCGCCGTGGGAACCTCGGCCGCCCAGCTCCTGGCCGACGCGCCCATGGACGCCGAGGCCAAACGCCTGCTCATTGAGGTGCTCGACACCCCGAGGGACTACCTGCCGGACCTGACGCCCGAGCAGAAGGTGGAGCGGCTGGGGCAGATCAGTTACGGCACCTACCTGAGCCAGGTGGTAGGGCTGACCGGCGACGCCTACCGCTACCTGGAGGGCTCGACCCTCGGCGGGGCCGGGGTCAACGTCGACCAGTTCCCGTCGCTGGACGCCGCCGCCCAGGGCTACTCCGGCATGTCCGGGCTCGGGCTGGACTTCTCTGGCGGGCCGTGGCCCGGACTGAGCAAGTCAGGACAACGGTTCTGGGGTAACGAGGATCCTTACATCTTCCACTTCCCGGACGGCAACGCCTCCGTCGCCCGCGCGCTGGTGCGCAAGCTCAACCCGCGGGCGCTGCCGGGCTCCACGATGGAGGACCTGGTCACCTCCCCGTGCGACTACAGGAAGCTCGACAACCCCGGCTCCCGTACCAGGATCCGCCTGAACAGCACCGTCGTCCTCGCCAAACACCGCCCCGACGGCAAGACCCTCGACGTCGCCTACGTCCAGGGCGGCAAGCTCTACTCCGTGCGCGCCGGCGGCGTCGTGCTGGCCTGCTGGAACGCGATGATCCCGCACATCGCGCCCGACCTGTCCGACGCGCAGAAGGCGGCCGGCCACCAGGCGGTCAAGTACCCGCTCATCTACGCCAACGTCGCGCTCACCAACTGGCGGGCCTGGCAGCGGCTCGGTGCCTCCGGCATCTCCTTCCCCGACGGTTACTGGAAGAGCGCTTCCCTGGACTTCCCCGTGAGCATGGGCGAGTACCGCTTCTCCGCAGGACCCGACGACCCGATAATCGTCCACTTCGCCACGGCCCTCACCAATCCAGGGTTGAACCCGCAGGCGGGGGCCAAGGCCGGTCGAGGCCAACTCGCCCGCACCCCGTTCGCGGAACTCGAACGCTCCATCCGCGACATGCTGGCGCGCACTCTGGGCACGCACGGCTTCGACCCCGCCACCGACATCGCCGGCCTGACCACGAACCGGTGGGCGCACGGCTACGCGCGCTACTACGGCCTGCCGTTCGACGCCGCCTTCTGGCCGGCGGGGCCGACCCCTGCGGACATCATCGGCACGCCCGTCGGCCGCATCACCGTGGCCACGACCGACCAGGCCAACCACGGCTTCGTGGACGGCGCCATCGAATCCGCCTACCGGGCGGTCCAGTACCTGGGAGGACATCTGTGACATCCCGCGGGCACGCCGACCTCGTCCTGACCGGGGCGGCGGTTTATACCCAGGACACGCGTCGGCCCAGGGCGGAAGCCGTGGCGATCTCCGACGGGCGGATCGCCGCAGTCGGCTCCGCGGAGGAGGTCCGCTCGTGGATCGGCCCTCGCACCGAGGTCCGCTCACTCGACGGCCGCATGGTCATCCCGTCCTTCCAGGACGCACACATCCATCCGCTGATCGGCGGACTGGAGATGCTGCGGTGTGACCTGACCGGCCTGACCCGGCGCGAGCAGTACCTGTCGGCTGTCGCCCGCTACGCCACCGATCATCCGGCCGCCTCCTGGATCACCGGGGGCGGCTGGATGATGGCCGCTTTCCCCGGCGGCACCCCCCTTGCCGCCGATCTCGACACGATCCTCCCCGACCGGCCGGCCTTCCTGCTCAACCGTGACCACCACGGCGCCTGGGTCAACTCCCGGGCCATGGAACTGGCCGGCATCAGCGCCGTCACCCCGGATCCGGCCGACGGCCGGATTGAGCGCGACGCGAGCGGCAACCCGACCGGCGTGCTCCACGAAGGCGCCATGCACCTGGTCGAGAGGCTGATCCCGGCACCCGGCCTCGACGAGCAGGTCCAGGCGCTCCTTGCCGCGCAACGCCACCTGCACGCGTTCGGCATCACCGCCTGGCAGGACGCCCTCGTCGGCGCATACGCCGGCTCTCCCGATCCGATCCCCGCCTACCAGGAGCTGATCTCCCGCGGCCTGCTCACCGCCCGCGTACGCGGTTGCCTGTGGTGGCGCCGCGACCAGGGCATCGAGCAGCTCGACGATCTCCTTCACGTACGCGCGACGGTCGGCCCCGGCCTGTCCCTGGACGCCGTGAAAATCATGCAGGACGGGGTGTGCGAGAACTTCACCGCCGCCACCCTCTCCCCCTACCTGGACCGGCACGGTCATCCCACTGCCAACCACGGCATCTCCTTCTTCGACCCGGCCGAGCTCGCCGAGGTCGTGACCCACCTCCACGGCACCGGTCTGCAGGTGCACTTCCACACCATCGGCGAACGCGCCGTACGTGAGGTTCTCGACGCGGTCGAGGCCGCATTGGTCCGTTATGGCCGCCGCGACCTGCGTCACCACCTGGCCCACATCCAGATCGTCCATCCCCACGACCTGCCCCGCTTCACCATGCTCGGCGTCGGCGCCACGATGCAGCCGATCTGGGCCTACCACGACGACCAGATGACCGACCTCACCCTGCCCTTCCTCGGCGAGGAGCGAGGCCGCTGGCAGTACCCCTTCGCGGCGCTGGAACAGTACGGCACCCGCCTGGCCATGGGCAGTGACTGGCCTGTCTCCTCACCGGACCCGATCCTCGGCCTCCATGTTGCGGTCAACCGCACCACCTACAACCCCGGGGCCGATCCGGCCCGGCACGCCCATCGGCCCTTCCTGCCTGAGCAGCGCCTCACTCTCGCCGGCGCGCTGCGGGCGGCCACCATCGGATCGGCCTATGTGAACCACCTGGACCGGGTCACCGGCACCATCGAACGAGGCAAAAAGGCCGACCTCGCCATCCTGGACCACGACCTCTTCACCCGCCCCGTCGAGGACATCCACACCGCCTCGGTGCTCACCACCATCGCCGGGGGAGTCGTGGTCCACGACGCCGGCCGCTAGTGCCGCGTCAGCTTGGGTTTGCCCTGTTTCCCCCACAGCACGTCCAGAGCGGGCGCCGTGAACTTCCGCCGCACCAGGTCCGGGGCGGCCGGAGGCTGACATGGGCGTCCTCGGCAACTTTCCCAAGTCCCAGGGCTACCTGCTCAACTACCGCATCGAGGGGCTGCCGCGTGAGTTGTTCGCCCTGTACGACGCGGGCAGGCGGCCTGGCGCCGACGAGGCCGGGCGCAGGGCGTTCGGCATGTGGGCGCAACTGCGGCTCAGCCTGGGCGACAAGGGCGGCCACGAGTACCCCGAGGAGGTGCTCCGGCTGGTGCGTGAGGTGGCCGATGGCGACATCCCCTGGACGTTCGAGGACGCGCGCGTCCTGTGGGAGATCGCCGACGCGCTGTCGAGTTGCGGTCACACCGGGCACGCCGAGCTGTACCGGATTCCGCTGGCCGCCATCGCGGCGCTCGGATACTCCGAGCGCCGTCAGATCCTTGGTGACGCGCCGCCGTGGCACCCGGCTCACCGCAGCCCGGGCCGGGCCGCGTTACGCAAGGACCTGGAGCGCGTCCTGACCGAGCCCCCAGAGCACGGGCCGGCTGGGGTCGTGCGCAGCCTGGTCTGGGACGGCGACCCCATCGCCCGTGCCATGGCAGGGAAGTACGCCGCCCGGCTGGCTCACCCCGCCGTGCTGCCCCTGCTGAAACACTGGCGCAAGGCCAAGGCCCACAGGCCCAGCGAACCCTGGCTCGCCAAGGTCCGTACGCTGCTCACTGACGACGGCGTGGCAGTGCTGCGCGAGATCCTCTCCCGCGTGGCCACCCATCGCGAGAGCCGCGAGCCCGGCGGCAGGGTCTTCCTCGCTCGCCACACCGCCCTCCCGCTGCGCGGCATGCTGTGGACCTGTGAGGTGATCGACGCGCCCTGGGTGTCCACGCTGCTCGGCGACGTCGCCATCAACTGCGGCATCGGGCGCAACGGCACCGGCGGCGCTGCCGTCTGCCGCAACGAGAGACTGGCCAACGCCGCACTGAACGCGCTGGCCAAGCGGGGCGGCCTCGACACGGTGGGCGTGCTCGCGCGCGTGCGAGCCAAGCTGCGTAGACCGGCCCTGCTGGCGAAGGCGTCCGATGCCCTCGACGCGGTGGCCGTACAAGAGGGGCTGAGCCACGAACAGCTCGTCGACCGGACGGTCCCGGCCTTCGGGCTCGGCCCCGACGGGGTCCGGGAGGAGCAGGCCGGCGACTGCGTCGTCCGGCTCGACGTCGACGGGCCGGTGCTGCGGTTCGTCAACGCGTCCGGGCGCGTCGTCAAGTCGGCGCCCCAGTCCATCCGCAAGGACCCCGTGCTCGCCGATCTCAAGGCCACACTGAAAGACCTCAAACGCACGCAGGCCGCCGAGCGGTTGCGCCTGGAGCAGATGCTCATCGTCGAACGCGAGCTGTCCTGGCAGGAGGCCGAGCAGTACTTCTTCGACCATCCGGTCACCGGCCCCTACACCCGCGCCCTCATCTGGCGGCTCCCCGACGGGTTCGCCGGGCTGCCGGTCAGGAGCGGCGGCGACTGGGCACTGGTCGACGCGAGCGGCAGATCCGTGCGTCCAGGCGCCGACACGCCCGTCCGATTGTGGCACCCTATCCAGGAGAGCGCCGAGGGGGTGCGCGGCTGGCGCGACCACCTGCTGAAGCGGGGGATCAGGCAGCCGTTCAAGCAGATGTTTCGCGAGGTCTACCTGCTCACTCCCGCCGAGGAGCGCACCCGCACCCACTCCGACCGTTTCAAGGGCCACTTCGTGCGCTACGGGCAGGCCAAGGCGCTGCTGGAGCAGCGCGGCTGGAGCGGGCTGTCGATCGGTCACTGGGACTACGAATGCGGCGGCGACATAGGGGCGGCCGTCAAGACGCTCGCCGGCTGGCAGGCGAGCTGGGGCATGCGGGTCGCCTCCGACCCCCAGCGGGACGCCTGGGGCACGGCCTCCTGCGCCGCCACCGACGCGATCCGGTTCCGCCGCGCGGATCTTCCCGGCGACGCGCCGCTCACCTCCGCCTCATCGGTGTTCCTGCCGTTCGAGGAGGACGGCGGAATGTTGTCGGTCATCTTGTCGAAGGCGTTCCTGCTGGCGGACGACACCAGGATCAGCGATCCCAGCATCACCCGCCAGCTTGTTGCTCCCTAGAGCCTGTACGGAGTCGAGATCACAGGGATCGCCTTGCGCTCCGGACAGCGTCTCTGGTGGGCCTTCGCCATGGCGCGTGGAGACCTCACCGACGAGGAGTGGTCCTTGATCGAGCCTCACTTGTCGCTGGGTGAGTGAGGGTCGATCCCGGATCTGCGACAGCAGTTCAACGCGGTGATGTGGCGTTTCGTACCGGCAGCCAGTGGCGGGACCTGCCCGTCGCCGAGTACGGGTCCCGAAGCCCTTCCGCCCCGGGCCTTCCTCGACCTGCTGACCGCGTACGGCACCCCGTGGGGCATGCGCGAGCAGTGACCGCACGGGTCCTTTGTCGGGACGCCCAAAGTTCCCCGTGGGGCCTTGGCGGCTTCCACGCTGACAGGCGATGTGTAACACCTGTTTCATCGTTCGCATGCTGGAACAGGAGATATACGCGCTCGACGATCCCGAGGCGCTGCGTGGCCTGATTCGCGACCACGGCTGGGCGACGCTCGTGACCGTCTCGGCGGAGGGCGAGCTCGTCGTCACGCACCTTCCCGTGATCCCCGATCCGGAGACGCCCGGACCCGCCGTCGTCGGGCATCTCGCCCGTACGGACCCGGCCGCGCGCGGGCTGGGGGAGCGGCCGGTCGTGCTGGTGGTCCAGGGCCCGCACGGGTATGTCTCGCCCGCGTTCTACGAGGCGGGGCCGTACGTCCCGACCTGGAACCACGTCACCGTTCACCTGCACGGAACACCGCGCCCGCTCGGTCCCGAGGAGACGTACGAGGTGCTCTCGGCGACCGTCGATCACTTCGAGTCCGCGCGGCCGGAACCGTTCCGGATGGCCGATGTGGAGGGGTACGCCCGGCGGATCGCCCCCGGAACCACGGGGTTCCGTCTGATGCCGTCGAGGGTCGTGGGCAAGGCCAAGCTGAGCCAGGACAAGCCGGCGGAGATCGTCGAGCGGGTGATCCGCGCCCTGGACACGGACGACGTCCACCGCAACCCGGCGCTCGCCGACGCGATGCGCGCCGTGAATGGCGCGCCGTGAACGGGGCGCCATGAGCGGGCGTCGCGGCCGGCTGACCGCGTGCACGCGCCCGTGAGGACGGCGCCCCCGAGGAGGTGCCCGCGAGGACGGCGCGAGGGGTCGGGCACGGTGCCGTAGGGTGATTTACTCCCCCGTGTTGAGGAAGGGGCGCTTATGTCCCAAACCGACCTGATCCCCGACGGCACCATGGCCCGTCCGTACCGGCCCTCGCTCGGCCAGGTGCTGGAGACGCTCGGCTCGCACGTGCTCTCCGCCGTCCACGTCCCCGACGCCGGCCTGCCGATCGGCGAGCCCGTCGTGCACGACCCGGACGACCAGCTCGACGACCGTCCCGCGGGTGTGCTGCTCGCCGTCGGCGCGCGGCCGTCCGCGCCGGAGACCCGCGATCTCGTACGGCTGGCGGGGGCACACGACTACCACGCGGTCGTCATCAAGGACCGGGGCGCCGAACTCGGCGAGCTCATCGACGCCGCCCGCGAGGCGGGGGTGGCGCTTCTCGTGGCGTCGGCGCGGATCCCGTGGCGCCAGCTCGACGCGCTGCTGACCGCCGCGATCTCGGGGCCGGGAGCGGCCACCGCGACGTTCTCCTCCGTCGGCATCGGGGACCTGTTCGCCCTGGCCAACGCGATCGCCACCACGATCGGCGGGGCGACCTGCATCGAGGACGCCGAGGGCAACGTGCTCGCGTACTCCAACGTGCGGGGGCAGGAGATCGACGAGATACGCAAGCAGGGCATCCTGGGGCGCAAGACGCCGCAGCGGCCGACCAACCGACTCGAGTACAGCCGGGTGTTCCGCGCCGACGGGCCGGTGCGCTTCCCGAGCCTCGGGCCGGGGCACATGCGGCGGCTGGCCACGGCGGTGCGCGCCGGAGCCCGGCTCCTGGGCTTCATCTGGGTGCTGGACGGCACGCCGCCTGTCGTCCCCGGGGCCATGCGGCTGCTCGGGGACGCGGGCCGGATCGCGGCGGCGCACATGCTGCGCTCGCGCGACCCCGGCGACCCGTGGCGCTGGCAACGGGCGGAGACGCTGCGACTCCTGCTCGACGGCGACGTCTCCGAGTCCGTCGCTGCCGCGCGGCTGGGACTGCCCGCCGACTCGTCCGTGGCGATCATGGCGTTCGCCCCCGCGCGGCCGGTCCCCGAACCGGGAGCCGCCGAGGCCGCCGTCACGACCGTCGTCGACCTGGTCAGCCTCGCGTGCGAGGCGTGGCACCACGAGGCCGTCTGCACCACGAGCCGGAGCGTGCTCTACGCCCTGGTGCCCGTGCCGGAGGGCACGCCGCCCGCCCGGCTGGTCCGGTTCGCCACCGACACCGCGGCCTCCGTGCACAAGGCCGCCGGGATGGACCTGCACGTTGGCATCGGCCCCCTCGCGGCGAGGCTGGAGCAGGTCCCGGAGTCCCGCCGGCTCGCCGACCGCGTCGTCCGCGTACTGGCCGAGACCGCGGGCGGCGCCACGCGCGTCGCCACCGACGAGCAGGTGCGCAGCCGGATCGCCCTGCTCGACCTCGTCGACAGAGGCGACACCGCGGCCGAGCGGCTGCTCGAACCGGTCCGGCGGATGCTGGAGTACGACGCCGTGCACTCCAGCGTGCACGCGGTGACGCTGCTGGCCTACCTGGACGCGTTCGGCGAGGCGGCCAGGGCCGCGGCCGAGCTGTCGATCCACGAGAACACGCTGCGCTACCGCGTCCGCCGCCTGCAGGAGCTGTTCGGAGTGGATCTCGCCGATCCGACCGAACGGCTGGTCATCTGGCTCCAGCTCCGCCTGCTCCACATGCGTGCGGAGTTCTCGTCGATGCCCACAAGAGTCCAGGGATGGAACGTCCGTTCTCAACGATGAGTGATCGCGGGGACACCGCCTAGCGTCTGCCATATGTCCTCTCCTTCGGCGCCGTCGACGCCTCCCGTTGCCCCGTCCGTTTCCTCGGTCGTCTCCTCGCCCGCGCCTTCGGCGTCCGAGGAGCGTCCCGGCCTGGTGCTGCGCAACGCCAGGGTCGGGCTCCGCGGCCCGCTCCGGCACATCCTGATCATCGGTGGGCGGGTGGCCGCGGTGCTCGACGAGCCGCCCGGCTCCGCCCAGATCGGCGACCTGACGGCCGGCCACACGCGGGCCGGAGCGGTCGAGGACGTCGATCTGGAAGGCGCGACCGTCCTGCCGGGGCTGTGGGACGCGCACGTGCACTCCGTGCAGTGGGCGCAGGCCCGCCGCCGGATCGACCTCGGCGGCGCACGCTCCGCGCGAGAGGCGGCCGAGCTGGTCCTGCCGCACCTGCGACCGTCCGGGCTGGCCACCGAAGTGATCATGGGGTACGGCTTCCGCGACGCACTCTGGGCGGACGTGCCGGACAGGTCGCTGCTCCCCGATGCCCACCCGGTCGTGCTGATCAGCAACGACCTCCACACGGCCTGGCTCAGCGGCGCCGCGCTCGCCCTCATCGGCAGAGGCGACCACCCGACCGGCGTCCTTCGCGAAGCGGAGTGCTACAACGCGCTGGTCGCGCTGCCGCCACCCCCTCGCGAGCTACTGGACAGGTGGGTGGCCGAGTCGACCGTCGCCGCCGCCAGGATCGGGGTGACCGGCATGCTGGACTTCGAGCTGGCCGACAACGTCACGGACTGGCTGCGGCGGTTCCGTGAGCAGGAGGTCGCCGTACGCGTCGCCTGCTCCATCCCGCGCAGCGGCCTCGACGAGGCGATCGCCCGTGGGCTGCGCACCGGCGACACGGTGGCGGGCTCGGGGGGATGGCTGGAGGTCGGTCCGGTCAAGATGTTCGTCGACGGCTCGCTCAACACCCGCACCGCCTACTGCGACGACCCGTACCCCGGCTCCGGCGACCACGGGCGGCTGGAGACGCCACCGGCCGAGCTGGCCGCGATCATGGAGCACGCCGCCCGCCACGGCCTGCACCCCGCCGTGCACGCGATCGGCGACCTCGCCTCCTCCATCGCGCTCGACGCCTTCGAACGCGTCGGCTGCCCCGGGCGCATCGAGCACGCGCAGCTCGTCCGCGCGGCCGACTTCGCCAGGTTCGCGCGGCCGGGCCTGGTCGCCGGAGTGCAGCCCGCGCACGCCCCGGACGACCGCGAGGTCGCCGACACCCACTGGTGCGGCCGGACCTCCAGGGCCTTCGCGTACGCCGACCTGCTCGCGGCGGGCGCGACCCTCGAACTCGGCTCCGACGCGCCCGTCGCGCCGCTCGATCCCTGGGACGGCATCGCCTCGGCGGTGACCAGGACCGACGACGAGCGCCCGCCGTGGCATCCCGAGCAGGCCATCTCGCTCAAGGACGCGCTCGCCGCCGCCTCCAGGGGACGCTCCACCGTACGGGAAGGGGAGCCGGCCGACCTGATGATCCTTGAGCGCGACCCGTCGCTCCTCGCGTCCGGGGAACTGCGCCGCCCGAGCGTGCTCGGCACGCTCGTGGGCGGCCGGTGGACCCACCGGACAGTGGGCTGATCAGTGGGCTGAACAGCGGGCTGAACAGCGGGATGGGATGCCCGGCTCGCCGGGAGGTGCCGCGGCCACCCGGCGAGCATTTACAAAACGTCCAAGCCATTGACCAACAGTCTAAATCTTGGATAGCCTCGGCCTTCACGGCTCGCGAGGCGAGCCCCGTGAAGCGCCCAGAGCGCCCAGGAGGTCGGCATGGAAACCGGATTTCTCGCACTGCCCGAGCCGTTGGCGCCCTTCGCGCGCTACGTGCCGTGCCGGTGGAGCGGTGACGAGCTGCACGTTTCGGGGCAGGTCGCGGCGCGCGAGGGGGAGTTCCCGCTACGTGGCCGCGTCGGCGCGGAACTCACGCTGGAGCAGGGCCGGGCGGCCGCGCGGCAGTGCGCGCTCAACGTCCTCGCCGCGTTGCAGCGCGAACTGAACGATCTGGCCAGGATCCGCGCGCTCGTCAAGGTGACGGTGTTCGTCGCGACCGGGCCGGACTTCCTGGAACACCACCTGGTGGCCGACGGCGCCTCGGAGGCGTTCATCGAGGCGCTCGGCGACGTGGGCGAGCACGCGCGGTCCGCGGTGGGCGTCGCGCGGCTGCCGATGGACTCCCCGGTGGAGATCGAGGCCACCGCCCTGGTCGGCTGACCGCCCGGCGCCGTTTAGGAGGAATGATGGACGCAACCCCCAAGCACCTGACCATCATCAACGGCCGCCTGTTCCTACCCGGCGCGTCGACGGGACCCCGGCCCGACGACGCGCCCACCGCCCTGGTGATCGAGGACGGCAGGATCTCCGCCGTCGTCTCCGACGCCGAGGCGCTGCGTCTGCGCCATCCCCGCGCCCAGGTGATCGACGCCGCGGGCGGGTCCGTCCTCCCGGGGTTCGACGACGCCCACATCCACGTGATCCCCGGCGGCCAGTGGGACGGCCTGCTCGCGCTGAGAGGTGCCGCCACGGTCCCGGAGCTGCAGGCGCGCATCGCGGAGTACGCCGCGGCGCACCCGGAGCTGCCGTGGATCTGGGGCGGAGGGTGGCACTACGCCGCCTGGGGGGAGGCCAGGCCCGCCAAGGAACTGCTCGACGCGGTCCTGCCCGACCGCCCGGCCATGATGACCTGCATGGACGGCCACAGCTACTGGGTGAACTCCGCCGCCCTGCGCGCCGCGGGCATCGACCGCCACACCCCCGATCCCGTCAACGGCACGATTGTGCGCGATCCGGCGACCGGTGAGCCCACCGGGTGGTTGAAGGAGAAGGCGGGCCAGCTCATCTACCGGGTGATGCCCGAGCCGACCCACCATGACCTGAAGCTCGCCCTGCGCCGGGCCGTACAGGTGCTGAACGCGTCCGGGTTCACCGCCGTGCAGGACGCCCGGACCGATCCGCGCGAGGTGCCGGTGTGGCGGGAGGTGCTGGCCGAGGGCGGGCTGACGCTGCGTTCGAGGATCGCCCTGCCCATGGCGCCCGAGCAGTCGCTCACGGACTGGCGGACGACGTTGGACGAGCATGCCGAGCTGGTGGCGCCGCTCCGCGGCGGCGACTGGCTGACGAGCGGGATCGTCAAAGGCTTCGTCGACGGTGTGATCGAGAGCCGGACGGCCGCGATGCTGGCGCCGTACGAAGGCGAGGAGAGCAGCGGCGTGCCCGCCTTCGAGCCGGAACAGCTCACCGCCTTCACCGTGGAGGCGCACCGGCGGGGATGGCAGGTCCAGCTGCACGCCATCGGCGACCGCGCCGTCCGCATGGCCCTGGACGCGTTCGAGGCGGCGGGGCGGCGCCGGCACCGCGTCGAGCACGTCGAGGTCATCCATCCGGAGGACGTCAAGCGCTTCGCGGCACTGGACGTCGTGGCGAGCATGCAACCCGCGCACGCCTTCTCCGCTCCGGACCGGGCGCACGACTGGCACGGCGTGATCGGACCGGAGCGCGCGGCCGCGAACTGGCCGATGTCCGCGATCCACGCGTCGGGAGGGGTCATCGCGCTCGGGTCCGACTGGCCCGTGGTGGACTTCGACCCCTTCATGACACTGCACGCGGCGATGTCCGCGGACCACGCGCTCACCCTGCCGCAGGCGCTCACCGCGTACGGGCGCGGGGCGGCCTACGCGGCGCACGCCGAACACCGGCGGGGCGGTGTCGCCGTCGGGATGGACGCCGACCTCGTCGTGCTCGACCGGAACCTGCTCGACAGCGGGGACGTCCGGGGGACCGGAGTCGTGGCGACGATCGTCGACGGCGTCGTGGTCCATCGCACCGCCCGTTGAGGGGCGGATCCGAACGCAGGCGCCTCTCGTCGAGGCGCTCTGTCACATCAGTCTTGGGAGTTGGCATGGAGTATGACATTCTGCTGCGCGGCGGTCGGGTGATCGACCCCGCCGCGGGCATCGACCAGGTCGCCGACGTGGCGGTCGCCGGGGGAAAGGTGGAGGCGGTCGGCCCCGATCTGGCCGGACACGCCGCCACGGTCATCGACGTCACCGGCCGATACGTCATCCCCGGTCTGGTGGACCTGCACGTCCACATCCCCGACCATGCCGGCGGCGGTGCCGGGCACGCCATGCTGGCCCGCGCGGGCGTGACGACCGCCCTCGACCTGTCGGGCCCGGTCACGGGCGTCCTGACCGCCGCCGCCAAGTCCGGCGTCGGGCTGCACATCGCGGCGGTCGAGGCGTTCCGTCCGGGACAGCAGCTGCCCGCGCGACCGACCAGGGCCGAGATCCGGCGGGCCGTCGAGCGGGTGCTCGCCGCGGGCGGCATCGGGGTGAAGCTGCACGTCGACAAGGGCTGGGAACCCGAACCGGCCGGGTTGATCATCGACGAGTGCAACCGCGCGGGCGTGTGGATCGCCAGCCACTGCGGCACCACCGCGACCGGGAGCGACATCATCGGCCTGCGCGAGACCCTGGAACTCGCGGGGGACAACCGGCTGCACGTCGCCCATGTCAACAGCTACTGCCGGGGCGATGTCGAGGACGCGGGAGCCGAGGCGTACACCGCCGTCGAGCTGCTCCGCAAGTCGCCGCACGTCTTCGCCGAGTCGTACCTGGCGGAGATCAACGGGTCCAACGGCACCTGCGTCGACGGCCTGCCCAAGAACAGGCGCGTCCGCTCCTGGCTGGAGGGAGCCGGCTATCCCGGCACCGAGGACGGCCTGCGCCGCGCGATCCGCGAGGGCTGGGCCCACGTCACCCGGATGGAGCCGGACAACGTGCTCCTGCTCTCCGGAGACGAGGGCGTCGCCCTCTGGGAGGAGGCGGAGACGCGGATGCCCATCTGCCTGCCCGTCAACCCGGCCATCTCCCGGCTGGTGCTCGGCTCGTCCAGGAAGGCCGACGGCGACTTCGACGTCCACGCGCTGGCCACCGACGGCGGCGCCTACCCCCGCAACGTCACGGTGTCCGCCGGCCTGTCGATGGTCGAGTGGGGCCTGCTCACCCTTCGCGAGTTCGTCAGCAAGGCGTCCTGGACGCCGGCGCGGATCCTCGGGCTGCCCGGCAAGGGACGTCTCGTGGACGCCGACATCGCGGTGATCGACCCGGTGAGCCGTACGGTCACGAGCACGATCAGCGCCGGGCGGCTGATCTGGCACCGGGGCGCCGTCCTCGGCCGCGGCACCCGCTTCCTCAGCACCGAACGCGGCGCGGCCGCCGCCCGTGAGGCGTGCGGCCTCCACGAGCTCCTCGAACCGGCGGGCAGCGGTTTCTACACCGGCGACGGCCTCGCCGCCTGAGCAGGGCCGGAGAGCAAGACAGCCAGGGCTTGATACAGCCAGGGCTTGAGACAGACAGAAAGGGAACGCAGCGCATGACAACCGCCTCCGAACTGCTCGCCTCGCTCACCGAGACCACCGAGAAGCACCGCCTCGACATCGGGGTGCCGGGCGTCGCGCTCGGCGTGGCCGCCGGTGGTGAGGTCGCCTCGACCGGGCTCGGTGTCACCGGCGTGGCCGATCCGCTCCCGGTCACGACGAACACGCTGTTCCGCCTGTGCTCCATCACCAAGATCTTCGCCGCCACGCTCGCCATGACCCTGGTCGAAGAGGGCGTGCTGGACCTCGACGTGCCGGTGGTCGCCTACTATCCGGAGCTGTCCCTCGCCGACGCGGACGCCCGGGCGTCGGTCACCATGCGCCACCTGCTCACGCACGCCAGCGGCCTCGAAAGCGAGCTGCGCGGCGACCTGGAGACGTTCGGACGCAACGCTGACGCTCTCGACCGCGTCGTGTCGGCGTACGGCTCGCTCCGCCAGTTCGCCCCGGCGGGTGAGATCTGGGGGTACTGCAACACCGGTTACTGGCTCGCCGGTGCCGTGCTCGCTCGGCTCGCGGGGACGTCGTTCGAAGACGCGGTGTCGCGGCGCGTACTCGAACCGCTCGGCATGACGGGGAGCTGCTTCCTGGCCGAGGACGCCGTGCTCGGCCGGGTCGCGCTGCCCCACCGCCGCGTCTCGGCGGGCTCTCCGGAGCACGTCCCGATCCCGTCCTTCGCCTTCCCGCGAGCGCGCGTGCCCTCCGGAGGCGTGATCGCGGGCGTGGACGACCTGCTCAAGTTCGCCGGTCTCCACCTCGGGAACGGCCCCGCCGTCATCTCGGAGGCCGGCCGCGCGGCGATGCGGGAACCCCTGATCCCGGGTGACTTCGCGGGTGACCACCAGGGCCTCGGCTGGATGACCTCCACTCCGGGCGGCACGGCGGTGGTCGAGCACAGCGGGTCGTACAAGGGGTACTGCACCAGGCTTACCCTCCTGCCGGATCTGGGAGTCGCCGTGGCCGTGCTGACCAACAGCGACGACGGCGGCCGCCTGTGCCGCGCGGTCAAGGAGGCCGCCCTGGAGCTCCTGACCGGGTGGCGGCCCGCCGAGGTGGAGTACGCCGACCTCGGCCCCGACGTCCTCGCCGCGTACGCGGGCGACTACGCGATTCCGGGCGTGGACAGGATCCGGGTGTCTCCGCACGAAGGCGGTCTCCGCCTCGAGCTGGTCAAGAACGCGGCACCGGCCGGGGAGTCGCTGTCCCGGGCCACGTCCGAGACCGAATTCGAGATCGTCCACGGGCCGAGCCTCGGATCACGGCTGGTCTTCTTCCCCGGGTCCCCTGTGATCAGGCTCGGCCTCCGGCTCGGGGCCAGGCTGTCGTGACGCCTCCAGCCTCCCCGGGCGGGCCGGGCTTCGGCGCCCGGCCGGCCCCCGAGCTCGCGGCCGCGTTCGCCGATGTCAGGACACCGGCGCTCGTCGTCGACGAGGCGGCGATGGAGCTGAATCTCCGGCTCATGACGAAGCTCGTCCAATCCCCGGACAGGTGGCGGGCCCACGTGAAGACGGCCAAGGCGCGCTGGGCCATGGAGCGGCTGATCGCGCATGGGGTGACCCGGTTCAAGGCGTCCACCACCGCCGAGCTCGCCACCCTGCTCTCCCTCGACGTGGCCGACGTACTCCTCGCCTATCCGGCGGTCGGGCCGACACAGTGGCGGGCGGCCGAGCTCGCCTCCGCCCACCCGGGCGCGGCGGTCTCCGTGCTGGCCGACAGCGTGGCGGGGATCCGCACCTGGCGGCCGGGACCGGTCGGGGCGTACATCGACGTCGACACCGGAATGGGCCGTACCGGCGTGCCCGTGGACGATCACACTGCCGCCTTCGCCGTGGCCGACGAGCTGGCGCGGCGGGGGATCCCGCTGCGCGGCCTGCACGGTTATGACGGGCACCTGGCCGACCTGCCCACGCCCGAGCGGGAGCGGATGGCGGCCGACGGCCTGGCCGCGATGACGGATCTGGCCGAGGCGCTCCAGGCCGCCGGGCACGTGATCGGAGAGCTGGTCGTGGGCGGGAGCCACACGTTCCGGGAGATCCTGGCCACGCCCACGCCGTGGAGCGACCGGGTGGCCGTCGGCGCCGGCACGGTGGTCTACAACGACGCCCGCAGCCTGGCGAGGTTCGGCGACATCGGGTTCACGGCCGCGGCGGCCGTGCTCACACGTGTGGTGAGCCGTCCCGCGGCGGGACGGGTGACCGTGGACGCGGGGCTCACCGCGATCCAGGTGGACGCCGGCCGGCCGCACGCGGAGAGCGCGGGCCTGGTGGCGGTCTCGGCGGCGCAGGAACACCTCGTGCTGTCCTGCGCGCCGGGGGCCGAACCCGAGATCGGCGAGCTGGTCACACTGGTGCCGCGCCACGTGGACACGGCCGTCAGCCAGTTCGGCGAGATGCACGTGATAGGCCCGGACGGCCGGGTCAGGGTGGAGCCGGTCACCGCACGCCACCACGAGTCCGCGATCGTCCGATGAGCGTGAGGCCGCGCCCCCGATCTCGCGCGCCGTGCCCGGCCGCCGGCTCCATGATCAGGATCCGGGGGGCTCCTCCTTGAGACGGGTGATGTAGTTGTAGACCGACTGGCGTGACATCCCGAGCCGCTCCGCGACCATGGGGACGGCCCGGCGCAGCTGGAACAGACCCCGCTGGTCGAGCTGGCGGAACACCTCCGTCCGCTCCGCCACGGTGAGCCGGGTGAGCGGGTGGCCCAGGGCGTCCTCCACCTCGGCGAGCACCCCGTCGACGACGGACTCGATGTCGGTGCCGAACGTGGTGGAAGGGGACTCCAGCGGGTCGAGGTCGCCGGCCATCTCGATGAGAAGCCGACCGGCCGCGCGCATCTCGGTCACGTCCAGGTTGACGCAGACGGCGCCCACCACGTGGCTGTCGGACGTGCGCAGCAGGATGGTCGACGATTTGATCACGCGGCCGTCGGGAAGCCGCGTCACATAGTTGAGGTCGTCCTTGGCGTCGTCGCCCTGCCGCAGCATGCTGAGGCCGATCTGGCTCATGGCCGACCCCACGCGGCGGCCGGTGACGTCACCGGCGACGGCGATGACCGAGTGCTCCAGGCGCCGGTAGTCGTGGAGAACCACCTCGCACTTGCGGCCGAACGTGGCCTGGATCCCGTCGACGACCGGACGCATGGCGGCGAACAGCGCGTCGGCTTCCACCGACGGGTCGACGGCCGAAGATTTCTGGCTGATCGGATTGTCCTTTCTCGCTGGAACCTCGCTGGAATCTTGCGGGAATGTCGCTGGTCTATCACCGGAATCGCATTGGGATCAGTGGAATGCGCCCGGACGGGCCGTGCGGGCCCGGCAACGAGAATTTTACGATTAGTCGAACCCATTGACAACAGGTCCAAATCCGGCCTAATTTGCGGGCTACCAACCGAATCCCCCCACCTCGCGCGAGCTGTCTTACCTTGTCAGCCCCCTGACGGCGGCCGGCGATGAGAAAGGCGGAACAATGTCGGGTCCCTTGGTCGCCGAACGACTGAGCGTCGGTCACGATGGCCGCACCATCTTGGCCGATGTCGACTTCACCCTCCCCGCGAGCGCGGTCACCGTACTCGTCGGCCCCAACGGCTGCGGAAAATCCACCATGCTGCGTACGCTCGCCGGCCTCCAGCGGCCGACCGGCGGGCAGGTACGCGTCCTGGGCGACCCCCTGGACAAGCTGAGTAGAAGGGAGCTGTCCCGGCGGCTGGCCTTCCTGCCGCAGACCCCCCTCGTCCCCGCCGGGATCACCGTACGCGAGCTGGCCAGGAACGGCCGCTACGCGCATCGCGGCGCGTTCTCACGGCACACCGCCGAGGACCTGGAAGCCGTCGAGTGGGCGCTGCGCGTCACCAACGCGCTTCCGCTCGCGGAGAAGAGGATGAACGAACTGTCGGGCGGCGAGCGGCAACGCGCCTGGCTCGCCGCTGTCCTCGCGCAGAAGGCGGACATCCTCCTGCTCGACGAACCCACCACCTATCTCGACCTGCGCTATCAGGTCGAGGTGCTGGAGGTGGTGCGGGCACTCGCCCACGAGTACGGCATGGCCTGCGGCCTCGTCCTCCACGATCTGGGGCAGGCCTCGTCCTACGGGGACCGGGTGATGCTGACCGCCGGGGGAGAGATCCTCGGTTACGGCGAACCGGCCGAGGTGCTCACTTCCGAGAGCATCGCCCGCGCCTTCGGCCTCGACGTCAAGGTCGTCCACGACCCCGAGACGGGCGGGATCGCCTGCTTCCCCCGCACCTCACCCAACTGATCCGCGGGGCCCACCCGTACGCCCCACTCGCACGGCCGGCCCTCACGACCGACCACGACCGACCACACGGAATGACCCCCCACCAGCTAAGGCAGACGACGATGCGCAAACCCGCCATCCTTCTCAGCACCGTGGTCGCGGTGCTCGCCCTCGCCTCGTGTGGCTCCCCAGCCGCCACCACCGGCCAGTCCGGCGCCGCCCCGGCCCCCGGCGCGGCGAAGATCACCATACAGGACGGCTTCGGCCCCGTGGAGCTCGCCGGCCCCGCCACCCGCGTCGTCTCCCTCGAATGGACCTACACCGAAGAGCTGCTCGCTCTCGGCGTGGCCCCGGTCGGCGCCGCCGACAAGGCCCTCTACAACGACTGGGTGACCGCGGGCCCGCGCATCGCCGAGTCCACGGTCGACGTCGGCACCCGCCAGGAGCCGAACCTGGAGACCATCGCCTCGCTCAAGCCCGACCTGATCGTGGGCAACGCCGACCGGCTCGCCAACAACATCGAGAGCCTCAAGGCCATCGCCCCGGTCGTCGCCTTCCGCTGGAACGATCCGGCCAAGGGACAGCTCGCGGTCATGAAGGAGTCCTTCACGTCGCTGGGCACGGCCGTCGGGAAGGACGCCGAAGCCGCCAAGGCGCTCGCGGGGCTCGACGCGACCGCGGCGTCGGCGAAGGAGAAGCTCTCCGCCGTGGGCGGGACGTTCGCCCTCGCCTACCCCGCGGGAGGTGCCGGCGCCGCGACCGTGACGATCTTCGCCAAGACCTCCCTGGCCTCCCAGATACTGGAGCAGGCCGGCATGAGCAACGCGTGGACCGGCAACGCCGATTCGGACGGGCTCAGCACGGTCGGCGTCGAGGCGCTGACCAGACTGCCCGCCGACGTGAACTTCCTCTACGTCTCGCCGTCCTCCGACGACACCTTCCTCAAGCTGGCGGACAACAAGGTGTGGACGGGACTGCCCTTCGTCAAGGCGGCCCACACCTACAAGCTCGACCCGACCCCCTGGTTCTACGGCGGTCCCACGTCGGCCGAGCAGCTGCTCACCCAGACCGTGGCGACGCTGGTCAAATGAGCGCCGTCCTCGCATCCGCCGCCCCCGCCCCGATGCGACCCGCCCGGCGGCCGGCCGCCCCGGTCGCCTGCGGCCTCGCCCTCGTCCTGCTCGCCCTCGTCTTCCTCTGGCACCTGGGCCAGGGCGCCTCCCACCTCGGTGTCGGCGACGTGCTCAGGGTGCTCACCGGCGGCGGTGACCAGCTGGCGGACGACATCGTCTTCAGCGGACGACTGCCCCGGACCCTCGCGGGACTGGTGGCGGGACTCGCCCTGGGCCTCGCGGGAGGTCTGGTCCAGGGCGGGACGCGTAACCCGCTCGCGGCTCCCGACACGCTGGGCGTGAACGCGGGCGCCTACCTGGCGGTCACGGCCGCCAGCGCGACCGGACTGAGCGTCGGCGTGCTCGGCACCGGCGCCGCCGCCCTGGCCGGAGCCGTCGGGGCCGCGGCCCTCGTGTACGCGCTGGCGGGGCGGTCGCTGTACGCCCCCGGGCGGGTGCTCCTGGCCGGCACGGCCGTCGCGCTCGCGGCCACATCCCTCGCGCTGATGCTGCAGATGCTCGACGAGCAGACCGCTCGGGGCACGTTCTTCTGGGGCAACGGATCGCTGATCCAGACCGGGCTGACCGTCCCTCTCTGGACCGGTGCGGCGACCCTCGTCCTCGCCATGGCCATACCCGGGCTGGTCCGCCCGCTCGACCTGCTCTCCCTGGGCGACGACACGGCGGAGGCCATGGGGATCAACGCGGGACGCATGCGCCTCTACGTCCTGATGCTCTCCGTCGCCTTCGCCGCCGTCGCGGTGACCGTCGCGGGACCGATCGGCTTCGTCGGCCTGGTGGCCCCGATCATGGTGCGGATGGTGGGCGTCCACAGGCACGCCTGGTTGCTCCCCCTCTCCGGCTCGGTGGGCGCGCTGCTCGTGCTACTCGCCGACGGCGCGGGACAGGCCCTCCAGACCGCCGCGGGCGGCGAGATCCCTGTGGGTGTCGTCACCGCGCTGGTGGGCGGCCCCGTCTTCCTGGTGCTGGTCCGCCGGTTGACCACGGGCGACGCCGAGACCGGGGCCTCGGTCACCGAGGCCAGGCCGCTGACCGGCAGGCGCTACGCCACGGTCGTGTCGGTGGCGGCCGTCCTGCTCGTCGCCGCGATGCTCGTCGGACTCTCCGTCGGCACACTGAGCATCGACCTGTCGCAGATGCTCAACCCCGATCCGCTGATCCAGAGCGTCCTGTCCCAGCGGTTCACGCGGGTGCTCGCCGCGGCCGGCGGCGGAGCCTGCCTCGCGGTGGCGGGCGGCACCGTACAGGCCGTCATCCGCAATCCGCTCGCCGAGCCGTCCCTGCTGGGGGTCACCGGTGGAGCGGCCATCGGCGCCGTCACAGTGATCACGATGGCGTCCACCGCCCCGCACTGGATGATCCCGGCGGCGGCGTCGCTCGGCGGCTTCCTCGCCCTCCTGCTGGTGATGGCCGTGGCACGACGGAAGGGCACCCTGGATCCGACCCGTGTGGTGCTCGTCGGCATCGGCCTGGCCGCGGCGACCTCGGCTGTCGTCCAGGTGCTGGCCCTGCGCTCCACCATGACGATCGGCGCGGTGCTGACCTGGCTGGCGGGCTCCACCTACGGCCGCGCGGGAGAGGATCTGCTCTGGTTGGTCGTCCCGCTGGCCGTCACGGTGCTGCTCGTCATCGGCACCCGGCCGCTGGACATGCTGGCGCTGGGGGAGGACCTGCCGCGCGCGTTCGGGCTCGGCCTCGGCCGGGTCCGGCTTCTCGTCCTGATGGGCGCGGTTGCCCTCGCCGCGGGAACCGCCGCGACGATCGGCGCGGTCGGCTTCGTCGGGCTGATCGCGCCGCACCTCGCGCGGGGGTTCGTCGGCTCCTCACACCGGCGGATGCTGCCCGTGGCCGCGCTCCTGGGGGCCGCCCTGGTGGTCGTCGCCGACACGATCGGCCGTCTCGTCATCGACCCGCGGCAGATCCCCGTGGGTGTGATGACCGCGCTGGTCGGGACCCCGTACATGATCTGGCTGCTCCGCTCGAACCGGAAGGTGAACCGTTGAGCCTCGACCCCGGCGATTTCCTCGCCGTCGCCTGTCAGATGGACACCGTGGACGGCGCCGTCGGCCAGAACCTCAAGCAGATGGTCACGATGATCGACTGGGCCATGGAGGGCTACTCGGCCCTCGGCGTCCCGGTCCGGCTGATCGTCTTCCCCGAGCTGGCGATCCACGGCTCGGTCGGCGCGACCTACGCGGACAAGCGGCGTCACGCGATCGAGCTTCCCGGGCCGGAGATCGAGGAGCTCGCCGAGAAGGCCAGGACCCACGGCGTCTATCTCGTGGCGGGCACGGTCTTCGAGTACGAGCCGGAGTACGACGCGGTGTTCAACACGCTGGTGATGCTCGCGCCGTCCGGGGAGATCGCGCTCCGCTACCGCAAGGTCAACGTCTGGTATCCGCTGGAGACGACCCAGTCGCCGATCGACCTGCTCGGCGAGGGATACGACACCGCCAGGTTCCCGTTGTTCCCGGTCGCCCACACCGAGATCGGCACCATCGGCGGGCTGATCTGCTACGACGGATTCTTTCCCGAGGTCACGCGGCAGCTGGCGGCCGAAGGCGCGGAGATCTTCGTGCGCGCCTCGGCGATCATGGACCCCTGGGGCTCCGGGCCGACCGGCGCGAGCGTCATGACCGACCGGATGCGTTCCCTGGAGAATCTGGCCTACACGGTGAGCGCCCAGCGCGGGTCCAGCCCGCGGACGGGGCCGCCGTTCTCGTGGCCGGGCCGCAGTTCGATCGTGGACTTCGAGGGCCGCGTGCTCAGCGAGGCGGAGCGCGGCGAGGAGATCATCATGGCCAGGATCGACGCCAACCGGGTGCGCGCGTACCGCGAGTCCGTACTCGGCGGCAACATGCTGGCACACAACCGCACTGAAGCCTACGACTACCTGACGAGGCCCGGCCCCGGGCCGCGCCCGCGGCTCTCCACGGGCCGGACGGTGTCCGAGACGGAGCACTTCGCCACCGCCCGCGAGCAGAACGACGCCTACTGGGCCGGTTACTACGAGCGCGATCCCTTCTGGAGACGCCGGCGCGACCTGGCGGCCCGCGAGAGGGACGCCTAGCAACCGCGTTGTCTCACCCGAATTCGATAGAGGAGTGCGATGGAGCCACACGGCACGCCGACGGGCGCGATGCGGGAGATCACGGATCGAGCGCTCGACACCGCCGCTAGCGCGGGCGCCGACTACGCGGACGTGCGCGTCGTACGGCGGGTGGAGGAGTCGGTGACGGTGCGCACCGGCCGGGTGGAGTCCATCGCCTCGGACGAGAGCCAGGGCGTCGGCGTCCGGGTGTTCGCGTACGGGGCGTGGGGTTTCGCGGCGACACACCGGTATGACGCGGACGCGATCGACCGGGCCGCCGACGAGGCGGTACGGCTCGCGAAGGGCGCGGCGCCCTCGCTCAGGCACCGCGTCAGCCTGGCGGAGCGCCCCCGCGCCTACGGCACGTACGCCACGCCGGTGCGTGAGGATCCCTTCGCGCTCCCGCTGGAGGTCAAGGTCGCCGACCTGCTCGACGCCGACGCCGCGCTGGCCGTCCCGGGAGTCGTGTCGACCGCGTCGACGTACGCCGCCCAGCGGGAGTGGAAGACCTTCGCGGCGACGGACGGCAGCCTCACCGAGCAGGTGTTCACGCACGTGGGGGCGGGCATCGAGGCGCACGCCGTGAAGGGAAGCGAGCACCAGCGGCGCAGCTACCCCGAGGCGCGGGGCGGCCGCTGGCAGCAGGCGGGATACGAGTTCATCCGCGAACTCGACCTGAAAGGGAACGCGGCCCGATGCGGAGAGGAGGCCGTCGCCCTGCTGTCGGCCCCGCCGTGCCCCGAGGGCCCCGCCACGGTCGTCATCGACCCGAGCCAGCTCTACCTGCAGATCCACGAGTCGTGCGGGCACGCCACCGAGCTCGACCGGGTCTTCGGCGCGGAGGCGAGTTACGCGGGAACCAGCTTCCTGACCGCGGACCTGCTGGACTCGCGCTTCAGGTACGGCTCAGACCTGGTCACCCTGGTCGCCGACGCCACCGTGCCCGGCGGCCCGGGATCGTTCGGCTGGGACGACGAGGGCGTGGCAGCGCAGCGGACCACCCTGGTGGAGAACGGGATCCTCACCGGCTATCTGACCTCGCGGGACACGGCTCCCCGCATCGGCAGGGAGTCCGGCGGCACCGTGCGCGCCGAGAGCTGGAACCGGCTCCCGCTGGTCCGCATGACCAACGTCAACCTCGTGCCGGTGCCCGGCATGAGCCTCCAGGACATCGTGGCCGACACCGACGACGGCCTCTACCTGACCCAGAACCGCAGCTGGTCGATCGACGACCGCCGATGGAACTTCCAGTTCGGCACGGAGATCGCCTACGAGATCAAGGGCGGCAGGCTGGGGCGCATCCTGAAGAACCCCGTCTACTCGGGGATCACCCCGGAGTTCTGGCGCTCCTGCGACGCGGTCGCCGACGAGCGGAGCTACGTCATGTACGGCAATCCCAACTGCGCCAAGGGGCTTCCGCCGCAATGCGTGCAGGTCGGCCACGGCACGTCGGGCGCACGGTTCCGAGGCGTGCGGATGGGGGCGGGACGATGAACCTCGAACGGTACGCCGAGCGGGTACTGGACACGGCGCGCCGGCACGGCGCGACCGACGCCGAGGTGAGCGTGGAGGCCCGGGTCTCCGCGCTGACCCGGTTCGCCAACTCCGAGATCCACCAGAGCGTCGCCGAGGACACCGTGCGGGTCGGTCTCCGCTACGTCCACGGCAGGCGGTACGGCATGGCCGCCACGGGACGCCTGGACGACGCCGCGATCGAATCCCTCGTCGAGCGCGCGTCGGCGAACGCGCGCAGCATGGCCGAGAGCCACGACTGGCCCGGCCTTCCGGAACCGGGTCCGATCCCGGAGGTGACGGGAGCCTATGCGGCCTCGACCGGCGAGGCCACAGCCGAGCGCCGGGTCGAGACCGTACGCGATGTCGTCGCCGCGGCGGACGCCGCCGGCGTGGCCGCGTTCGGCTCCTTCTCGACCGGCGCCGTCACCACGGCAGTGATCAGCACCCGGGGCGTGCGGGCCGTGCAGGCCAGGAGCGACGCGTGGCTGGTCACCGTGCACATGTCGCCCGGCGGCGGCACCGGCTACGCCGAGACGTGCGCGGTGGACGTGGCGGACGTCGACGGCGTGGCCCTCGGCCGGGAGGCGGCCGGCAAGGCGCGCGCCGACGATCACGCGGTCGTCCTCGCGCCGGGGGAGTATCCCGTGGTCCTGGAGGAGTACGCCGTGGTGGACCTGCTGGCCAAGCTCGGTAGGTGCGGCTTCAACGCGCTCGCCGCGCAGGAGGGGCAGTCCTTCGCGGCCCCCGGCCTCCGCATGGCCAGCGACCTCGTCACCGTCTGGGACGACGGCACCGACCCCGCGGGGCTTCCCACCGCCTTCGACCACGAGGGCGTCGGGAAGGAGCGCGTCAGCCTCATCGATCGCGGCAGATGCGTGGGGCTGGTCCACGACACCCGCACTGCGGCCAGGGCCGGAATCAGGTCCACCGGGCACGCGCTGCCCGCGCCCAACCCGGTGGGGCCCCTTCCGACGAACATGTTCATGGCGCCGGGCGCGTCGTCACGGGAGGAGCTGATCGGGCGGCTGGACCGGGGGCTCCTTGTCACACGCTTCTACTACACCAACCCGGTGAACCCGAAGCGCGGAATCGTCACCGGGGTGACCCGGGACGGCGTCTTCCTCGTCGAACACGGCGAGATCGTCTCCCCAGTCCGCGACCTGCGCTTCAGCGAGAGCTACCTGGACGTGCTGCGGGGCGTCTCGGCGGTCGGCAAGGAGCGCAAGACGCTGCGCGGCTGGTACGGAGGGGTGTCGGTCCTCGGCGACATCACCGTTCCCGCCGTCCTGGTGGACGGCTTCCGTTTCTCCGGGTAGTCGTGATGCCGGGCAGCGGCTCATCGGGCTCCCCGAGATTCCCGTACGGCACGAGCCCACCGGTCGCGGCGCGCGTCCGGTTCCTCCAGCGCGCAGTCGCCGCATTTGCGGCCGTCCCCCGCCCGGTAGTAAAGGCAGCAGCTGCGGCGGACGAAGAACGGGTGGCCGGGCTCCGGTTCCGCCAGCTCTCCCTTGTCCCGGATGAGGCCCAGGTCGAGCAGCTCGCGGGCCAGTGCGAGGGCCGCTCCGGTGAGCTCGGGACGTACGCGGGCGAGGGCGCGGACGGTCCCGGCCAGCGAGGAGGCCACGTTGCCCCACAGCAGGCCCGGAGCGATCTTCACGACTCCCTGGACCGCCTCGGCGAGTGGTTCCAGCAACCCGGGTACCACGGTGTGGTACATCCGCTCGGCTGTCCGCACCGGGTCGCGGATCTCCCAGCCGGCGAGATCGGTGGTGCGCAGCGGCGACGGCACACCGTCGGGCGCAGGCCGCCAGTGGAGGCGCCCCGGGTCCAGCTCGACGAGCAGGCCGTGGGCGACCGCTGCGCCGAAGAGAGGCGAGCACAGCCGGGAGGCGAGCTTCTGGAACAGGATCGAGGCGGCCACCCGGGCCTCGGTGGTGCGCAGGCGTTCGGCGACGTCCCCGATCCGCTGTTCCAGGGCGTCGGCATCGGTGAGGAGGTCGGTGAACGGGCGCCATCCGGACTCGGCCCGGCCGACGCCGAGCTCGAAGCGGTCGCCCATGGAGGAGACGTCGGCGACCGCGTGGAAGACGGCCGAGGGAGGGGCGGGCGGCGGGCCCGCGTGGAGTCGTGCCGGGCGCGAACTGCGCTGGTCCATCGTCACACCGCCGGTCAGGTCCGGGCCGCGCGTCCGCGCGGCGGTTGGGCGATCATGGAGCCCTCAGCGGCGGCCGCTGTTCGCGAGGCCGCCGCTGAGGGGGCATTGGAGCCGCGGGCGGTGGGGGATCACCGGCCCGCCGGGTCAGCCGATGAACGTTCCCACCAGGCTGCCCACGCCGTAGGTCACCGCTGTGGCGAGGGCGCCGAGCGCGAGCTGGCGCACTCCGCCGTACAGGGGGGACCTGGAGGTGAGCACGGCGACCAGCGCGCCGGTGACGAAGAGGGCGGCCGCGGTGAGCACGACCACCGCGAGCACCGACGACATCCCGATGAGGAACGGCAGCACCGGGATCAGCGCTCCGAGGGCGAAGGCGAGGAACGAGGAACCCGCGGCGACCCAGGGCGAGGGCAGGTCGTCGGGGTCGACGCCGAGCTCCTCACGGGCGTGCACCCGCCAGGCCACCTCGTCGTCGTCGTGGAGCTGCCGCGCGACCTCCGCGGCGAGCTCGGGTGTCAGCCCCCGGGACTGGTACAGCAGCGCGAGCTCCCGTTGCTCGGCCTCCGGGTTGCGCGCCAGTTCACGGCGCTCGATGGCGATCTCGGCCTGGGTGAGCTCCCGCTGGGAGGCGACCGAGGTGTACTCGCCCGTCGCCATCGAGAAGGCGCCGGCGGCGAGCCCGGCGAGCCCGGCGATCACGACGCCGGTGCCGGTGGCGCCGCCGCCGATGACCCCGGCGAGGAGGGCGGCATTGGAGACCAGTCCGTCCATCACCCCGAACACCGCGGGGCGCAGCCAGCCCCCGGTGACGTCGCGGTGGTGGTTGTGCAGTTCTACGGCCTGCGCGGTCATCGGCTAGCTCCTCACATCGATCAGAACGCTGGCAACGAAGAACAGGAGCAGCAGCACGCCGCCCGCGATCGCCGCTCCGGCGGCGGACACGCCCGCGAGCACGACTACGAGCGTCACGGCGAGCGCCGCGACGACCGCGGCGGCGATCTTCCAG
Organism: Microtetraspora glauca; assembly: GCF_040656155.1. Lineage (NCBI taxonomy): Bacteria > Bacillati > Actinomycetota > Actinomycetes > Streptosporangiales > Streptosporangiaceae > Microtetraspora > Microtetraspora glauca. The sequence goes on along the minus strand of NZ_JBFALK010000026.1, from coordinate 35,231 downwards.
TCGTCGCCGATGATGAAGTCGTACCAGAACTGTCCGAATCCCTTGACGAACCTCATCGGGCGACCTCCGGCTTGAGACGGGGCAGAACCTTGACCAGCAGGCGCGAGGTCAGGAGCCAGCAGGCGATCAGGGCGAGGATGGCCCAGTCACCACCCGGCCACTCGAGGCTCTCGCCGCTCTGCGTGAAAACGCCCAGGCCCTCCACGGCCCAGTACGCGCCGAAGCTGGCGAGCAGCAGGCCCACGCCGTACTTCAGGGCGTTCTCGGGGATCGCCGCGAGCGGACGGTGCAGGATCACGCCGGCGATCAGCACGAGGAGACCGGCGACGGCCGCGCCGCCGATCGCCGCGGGCATGTTCGCCGCGCTGAGCCCGAACGTGATCACGACGAAGACGACCTCGACGCCCTCGAGGAACACGCCCTTGAACGACACCACGAACGCGAACGTGTCGATGCCGAAGCGGCTCTGGCGGGTGGCCTGCCGCGCCGCCTCGGTCTGGGCGGCGTACTCCTCCTCCTCGTCGTGCATGGCCTTCAGACCGGAGGACCGCAGGACCGCCTTGCGCAGCCACTGGAGGCCGAAGATCAGCAACAGCGTGCCGACGACCAGCTGGAGGAGCGATTCGGGCAGCCAGGTGCCCAGGGCGTATCCGGCGGCGGCGGTGAAGGCGGTCAGCGCCACCAGCGCCGCCACGGTGCCCGCGATGGCCGAGCGCCAGCCGCGTGTCACACCCATGGCCAGAACGATGGTCAGGGCCTCGACGAACTCGACGAACGAGGCGGCGAAGGTCGAGGCCACCAGGCCCCATGTTGCGCCTGTCACGGCGGCTCCTTCTTTGTAACAGATGTTTCAATGCAGCATATGCTTCATCACGCATGTCCGACATGTCAACTGGGTAGCCTTGGATGCCATGACGATCGACGAGCGATTCCTGCAGCTCGTGTACCGCGTGCCCTCGACGACCTCGCGCGCTCGGGTGGCGGTGTGGCGCGAGCTGAAGCGCCTGGGCGCCCTCTACATCCAGCAGGCCGTGTGCGTGCTGCCGGACCGTCCCGGCGTACGGGAACGTCTCGACAAGGTCCGCGAGCGCATCGACGAGCTCGGCGGCGAGAGCATGATCTTCGTGCTGACCGCGGTCGAGGAACGCGAGTACCAGACGCTGGTCGAGTCGTTCCGCGAGAACTCGGCGAAGGAGTACGCCGAGATCGTGGAGGAGTGCGAGACGAAGTTCTTCAAGGAGATCGAGTTCGAGCGGTTCCGCGAGAACTACACGTTCGAGGAGACCGAGGAGATCCGTCAGGACCTCGAGAAACTGCGGCGCTGGCTCCGCAAGGTCGAGGGACGGGACTGGATGGGCGCCCCCGGCAGGGAACTGGCCCACGAGAAGGTCGCGGAGTGCGAACGGCTCCTCGACCAGTTCGAGGCCGATGTCTACGAGCGTGTCGGCGACCCGGGGAAGGTCTGACGGGCGGCGCGGCTGGTGGACACGCCACGACCCGGCATTCGATCACTGGCCGTCTCACCGGTGGACGATGGCTCGCTCCCTGCCGGTGCTCATCGCGTCGCCGGCTGCGGCCCGGTGTTCCCGGCTTCCTAGGTGTACCGGCCACGGACGTTGGTGACAGGCGGGGCGACCGCGGAGGGTTGAACCGGTTGCGAAGGTGAGGGCTTTCATGGCTCGGTGTGCGGCGACCAAATCGCAGCACCGACCAGAAAGCCCTCAACGCCCCACGCGGTGCGGACACACCGAATCTGCGGTTGCCGCGTACGCGAAAAGGCAGCCCCACCACAGAGGGTGAGTCTGCCTTTTCGCGCGACTACTGGTGGGGTCAGGACATCTCGACGCACGCGTTGAGGTGCCCGCCGCCCAGCTTCGTTGGATTTACGGCCAGTACCACCGGGACCCTTCTACTTGGTTCCCCAGCCGGGCGAATGGCACGCGGGACCGTTCGGGCCGGTGTTGCAGGGCTCCGGGGCCCCGACCGCCAAGGCCGGGAGGGACAGTGTCCCAACGAAGGCCGCGGCCAACAGCGCGACGGTGATTGCGGGACGGAGACGGCTCACACGGGCTCCTGTGGTGGGGTCGCGGTGTACGCGAGGTGCGGATCATGCGTCTGTGGCGGCCACCGGATGCCCCGATATCTCCGACGCCGCACTGTCGATTGTCGGCCAGTGACGGCGATCCGGGCTCCTCCCAGAGGGTGATCGTCTGCGGCCCAACGGACGACCGCGACGGGCCGGGTGGAGGATGCCACCGACCTTGTCCGTGTGCTCCACGTCGACGTTGGCCGGCGGTATCCGTTGGATTTTCCGCGATTACTACAGGGCGCCTCGTCGCCACGACGGCCGGTCGGTACGGTGGCTCCTCGGAAGGGCACTACTCGCCGGCGGCGATCGCCGCCGGGCCGACCCGCTCGCCGGCGAACTGGGCCGCGTACAACCGCGCGTAGGCGCCCTGGCGGGCGAGGAGCTCGTCGTGGGTTCCCTGTTCGACGATCCGCCCGGAGTCCATCACGAGGATCAGGTCGGCATGGCGGATCGTCGACAGCCGGTGGGCGATGACGAAGCAGGTACGTCCGGCGCGCAGCGAGGTCATGGCCCGCTGCACCAGCACCTCCGTCCGGGTGTCCAGCGCGCTGGTCGCCTCGTCCAGGACCAGGATCGCCGGATCCGTCAGGAACGCCCGCGCGATGGTGACGAGCTGCCGCTCGCCCGCGCTCAGGCCGCCGCCCTCGTCGTCGATCACGGTGTCGTAGCCGTCGGGCAGGGTGCGGGCGACGTGGTCGAGGCCGGTGGCCCGCGCCACCTCGACGATCCGCTCGCGCGGCACGTCGCCGGCGCCGTAGGCGATGTTGGCGGCGAGTGTCCCGCCGAACAGCCAGGTCTCCTGCAGCACCATGCCGATCCGGGCGCGCAGCTCCTCCACCGGCATGCGGGCGACGTCCACCCCGTCCAGGGTGATGCGGCCGCCGGTGACCTCGTAGAACCGCATCAGCAGGTTGAGCAGCGTGGTCTTGCCCGCTCCCGTCGGCCCGACGACGGCCACGGTCCGCCCGGGTTCGGCCACCAGCGACAGGTCCTCGATGAGGGGCCGGTCCGGGGCGTACCGGAAGGAGACGTTCTCGAAGGCGACGCGGCCGGCCGTCTCCGCCCGGTGCGCGTACGGCGTGGCGACCTCGCCCCCGCCGGCGCCCTCGTCAACGCCCTCGTCGGCGTTCTCGTCCTCGTCCAGCAGCTCGAAGACCCGCCGCGCCGAGGCCAGCACCGACTGCAGCAGGGCGGACATCGACGCGGCCTGGTTGATCGGCTGGCCGAACTGGAAGCAGTACTGGATGAACGCCTGGACGTCGCCGATCGACAGCGCGCCGGCGGCGACGCGCAGCCCGCCGATGACCGCGACGAGCACGAAGTTGACGTTGAGGAGAATGGTCGTCGACGGCCCGGCGAGGCTGGAGACGAACTGCGCCGCGAACCCCGAGCGGAACGCCGCGTCGTTGTGTTCGATGAAGGTCTCGAGCGCCTGCCGCTCCCGGCCGAAGACCTTGACCAGGGTGTGCCCGGTGTACATCTCCTCGATGTGCGAGTTGAGCCGTCCCGTGGCCGCCGCCTGCTCCGCGAACCTGCGCCGGGCCCGCGCGCCGACGGCCCTGGCCGCCACGGCCGACAGCGGCACCGTCACCAGCGAGATCAGCGCGAGCAGCGGCGAGATCCACACCATCATGGCCAGCACGCCGACGAGCGTGAGCAGCGCGTTGACGAGCACGCTGAGCGCCTGCTGCAACGTCTGGGAGACGGTGTCGATGTCGCCCGCGGCCCGGGAGAGGATCTCGCCCCGGGTCCGCCCGTCGAAGTACGCCAGCGGCAGCCGGGCCAGCTTGGCCTGCGCCTGCTCCCGCAGCCGGAAGACCAGCCGGTGCGTGACCGTGACGGTCAGCCGCTGCTGGGCGAGCGCGAAGCCGAACGCCACCAGATAGCAGGCCAGCGCGGCCAGCAGGACCCGGCCGACCTCGGAGAAGCCGATCCGGCGGTCGCCGGCCGCGGCCGTGACGATCAGATCGGTCGCGGCGCCGAGCAGCCGGGGCACGGCCACGGTCAGGGCCACGCCGCCGACGCCGAGGGCCAGCGCGGCGACCACGAGCGGGCGCTCGGGGCGGACCACCCGCAGCAACCGCAGGACGGTGCCGGGCGTCTCGTCGGACTTCATGCCGCCTCCTCCTCGGTGAGCTGGGAGAGCACGATCTCCCGGTAGGTGCCGCTGGTCGCCATCAGCTCGTGGTGGGTGCCCTCGCCGGCGACCCGGCCCTCGTCGAGCACGACGATCCGGTCGGCGTACCTGATGGAGGGCACCCGCTGGGCGACCATGAGGACGGTCGCGTCCCGCGTCTCGTGGTCGAGCGCGTCGCGCAACGCCCGCTCGGTGACGGGGTCGAGCGCGGAGAAGGGATCGTCGAACAGGTAGACGGCGGGCCGCGCGACCAGGGCCCTGGCGATGGTCAGCCGTTGGCGCTGCCCGCCGGAGAGCGAGCCGCCTCCCTGGCCGACGGGCGTGTCCAGCCCCTCGGGCAGCGCCTCGACGAAGTCGCGGGCCTGGGCGATCTCCAGCGCGTGCCACAGCTCCGCGTCGGTGGCCTCGGGATCGCCGTACCGCAGGTTCGACGCGATCGTCCCGGAGAAGAGGTACGGCCGTTGCGGCACCAGCGCGACCGCGCGCACCAGATCCTCCGGCGCCATCTCCGCGACGTCCAGGCCGCCGACGCGTACGGCACCGCCGGTCGGGTCGAGGAGCCGGGGGACGAGGTTCAGCAGCGTCGTCTTCCCCGCGCCGGTGGAGCCGATGATCGCCGTGGTCTCGCCCGGCCGGGCCATGAGGCTCACGCCGCGCAGTACGGGAAGTTCCGCTCCCGGATAACGGAGCTGTACGTCGCGGAACTCCAGGAGGCCCCGAGGGGGTGAGCCGGGAAGCGTGGGAACGGACGGCGGGGAAGCCGCCTGTGTGGGCGGGGGCGTCACCGCGAGCACCTCCTGGATCCGCCCGGCGCTCACCTGGGCGCGCGGCGCCGTCAGGAACGTGAACGTCGCCAGCAGGGCGGAGCCGAAGATCAACATGAAGTAGTTCAGGAAGGCGATGAGCGTCCCGACCCGCATCGATCCGTCGTCGACCAGGTGGCCGCCGACCCAGATGAGGGCGACCCCGGACAGGTTGGAGACCAGCATCCCGGCCGGGAACAGCGTCATCATGAGCCGGGAGGCCCGGACGGACATGTCCATGAGCCGGGTGTTGGCCTCGGCGAACCGGGTGCGCTCGTGCCGGTCGCGGGCGAAGGCGCGGATGACGCGGACGCCGGTGATCTGCTCGCGCAGCACCCGGTTGACCGTGTCGATGCCCTCCTGCATCCCCTGGGACGGGACGCGCGTCCGGCGAAGGAGCACACCGAGGGTGACGAACAGCGCGGGAAGCGCGACCAGGAGCAGGGTGGACAGGCGCGTGTCCTGACGGAGCGCCATCACCACGCCGCCCGCGCACATCATGGGGGTGGCGGCCAGTCCGGTCAGCGACATGAAGACGAGCGTCTGCACCTGCTGGACGTCGTTGACGGTCCGGGTGATCAGGGATGGGACGCCGAACCGCCCGACCTCGCGGGCGGAGAACGCCTGGATCCGGGTGAACACGGCGGTGCGCAGGTCGCGGCCGACGGCCAGGGCGATCCGCGAGGCGAGGAAGCCGACGGCGGCGGAGCACAGGACCTGCGCCGCGGTCCCGGCCAGCATGACGCCGCCGGTGCGCAGGACGAGGCCGGTGTCTCCCTTCAGCACGCCGTCGTCGATGAGGATCGCGTTCAGGGTCGGCAGCACCAGGGCGCCGACGGCCTGCGCGATCTGCAGCACTCCGACCAGGACGATCGATCCGAGGTGGGGGCGCAGGTCGGTGCGGAGGAGCCGGATCAGCATGGTCGGCCCGCTCAGCTCGCGTAGGGGCGGGCGGTCCGGGCGTCGCGCAGCGCCCTGGCGTACCAGGTGAGCTGGTCGAGCATGACCTTGGCCGCGGCGTCACAACCCGCGGAGTCCTTCGGCCAGTGCCCCTCCGCGTCGAACATCGTCCACGGGCTCTGGAAGGCGACGGAGTCGCGTACGGTGACCGCGTGCAGCTCGGCGAAGACCAGCCGGAGCTGCTCGACGGCCCGCAGCCCGCTGGACATGCCGCCGTAGCAGACGAAGCCGACCGGCTTGGCCTGCCACTCCGCGTGGTAGGTGTCGATCATCACCTTCAGGGCTCCGGGGTAGGCCCGGTTGTACTCCGGCAGCACCACCACGAAGGCGTCGGCGGCGGCCAGCCGGGGCTGGAGGGCGGTCACCTCCGGCGGCCGCTCACCCCCGAAGTGGCCTTTCAGCTCTCCGGGCAGCCGGGTCTCGACCAGGTCGATGACGTCGAGGGCGACGTCGTCGCGCTTCCCGGCCTGACCCACGAGCCAGCTCGCGATCACGGGCGCGATCCTGCCCTCTCGGACGCTGCCGATGATCACTGCGACGTTCAACGGGTTCTCGGGCATGGCACAGCCTTCCTCTCTTCGCGGCGCCTCAGGTGCGTACGCCGTACAGAAACGATGACAGCGTACGCATCGATGCGTACGCTGTACAAGTCCGGATACGATGTACACAGATGACGGAGGGAAGGAGAGCCGGATGCCCGAGAAGGATCAGGCAGGGAACGGCGAGGCCGAGGAGTACGCGTCCATCTGGCAGCGGCTCGAGCGCCCGGCGAAGCCGCCGCGCACGACGTTGACCCACGAGCAGATCGCGGCGACGGCGGTCGCCATCGCCGACGAGGAGGGGCTCGACGCCGTCTCGATGCGCCGACTGGCCGAGCGGCTCGGCGTCGCCACCATGGGGCTCTACCGGTACGTGCGCGGCAAGGACGACGTCATCGAGCTCATGGTGGACGCGATCTACGGCGAGGAGGGCATGCCGGAGACCGCGCCCGACTGGCGGGCCACCCTGCGCGGCGCGGCATGGGGGCTGCGGGGACTCATACTGCGCCATCCCTGGCTGGTCCAGGTCACCGCCTCGTCGGGCCCGCTGACTCCCAATCTCGTGGCGCGTACCGACCGGCTGCTGGCCTCGCTGGAGTCGCTCGACCTCGACGCGGACACCCGGATGGTGGTGGTCACGACGGTCGCCTCCTTCGTGAGCGGAACGGTCGGGGCGGACGTCGGCCTGGACCGGCTCATGCGGCGCGAGGGCGTGGCGAGGATGGACGACCTGCGCGCCCTCTACGCATCGCGGATGATGTGGCTGCTGGGCTCCGGCCGTTACCCCGCCTTCGAGAACTACATCCGGCAGGGAGTCAGGAAGGACGAGAGCGAGTGGCGGTTCGAGCTCGGGCTCGAATGCGTCCTCGACGGCATCGCCGCCCGCCTCGGGATCTGACCCGCACGGAGGAATATCACTCTTTCTCAGGATCGAGGTGGAACACTCGCCGTCATCCGGACACGTACCGAGGTGGAGGAGCACCCGGCGAGAGGGAGCAGCGTGGGCCGCCCGGAGACGAGACAGCGCTTCGAGGAGATCTATCTGGCGTACTACGCCGACCTCCTCGCCTACATCCGGCGGCGCACGGAGTCCCACGAGGACGCCGCCGACGCTCTCGCCGAGACTTTCGCCACCGCCTGGCGCCGCCTGGCGGACGTCCCGGACGGCCACGCCGCCCGGCTCTGGCTGTACGGCGTGGCCAGGCGCGTGCTCGCCAACGGCCGCAGGACCGCGACACGCAGGAGCGCCCTGGTGGAGCGGCTCGGCGCGCAGCTCGCGCGGTGGGCCGAGAGCGCGGGCCCGCCGGACGACGATCTCGACGCGGTCCGGGCGGCCTTCCGGCTGCTGGACGCCGACGACCGCGAGGTGCTGGCGCTGGCGAGCTGGGAGGGCCTGACCTCTGAAGAGGTCGCGACCGTCCTCGGCTGCTCGCCCGGCGCCGCCCGCTCCCGGTTGCACCGCGCGCGCAGGCGCCTGGCGCGGGAGCTGTCACGCGCGGGCGTCGACGTGGCGAGGTATGGCGTGCGCGCCCTCGCGCTCGTGGGGAGGAAGGCATGACCACCGACGCCCGGCTCGACCGCCTCGTCGAGCGGATCGCCCCCGACCCGGGTCCCGGGATGACGCCGCTCGCCCTCGACCTGCTGGACGAGATCACCTTGGTCGCTCCGGCCGCGCCCGCCCGGCCACGCCGGTGGCGGTCACGGTTCATGCGAAGCGGCGAGCGGCGGCCTCGCCTGATGGCGGCGGCCGGCGCGGTCGCGGCCCTGCTGGCGGTCACGGCGGCGCTCGGAGTCACACCCGCCTCCGCCGCGCTCGACATCGAGCGCGAGGGCGACGAGTACGTCGTCACGGTGAAGGACCTGTTCGCCGAGCCCGCGATGTACCAGCGGGAGCTGCGCGCCCGGGGGCTGAACATCGAGCTGCAGGTCATCCCGACCTCGGCCAGCGCCATCGGGCAGGTCCTCGTCCTCGACGGCACGCGCACCGGCAGCGCGGTCACCCGCATCCAGGCCCCAGGGGAGTGCCGCCGCTCCTTCGGCTGCCCGATCGGCCTGCGCATCCCGGTGAACTACCGGAAGGACGTGGTCGTCTTCCTGGGGAGGCCGGCCCGCGCGGGGGAGCGTTACGGCCTGATGACCCCGATCGACTCTCCCGGCGAGCCGTTCCACTGCGTGGACTTCATCAACAAGACCGTCGCCGAGGTCGAGCCCATGCTCCGGGCGCGTGGACTGAAGGGCACGTTCACCGCGTACCAGGCGAAGACGGTGCCCGGCGACTGGTACGTCTACGCGGGGACCCTTACCGCTCCGGGTGAGGCGCTCATGGTCACCAATCCGGTGCCCAACCCCTCGCCCCGGCCGATCGAGGCCTTCTGCCCTGACGGACCCGACGGTCCTCTGAAAGCCCGTGACGCCCTGACGCCCTTGACGGCCCCGATGCCCCCGAGAGCTTCTGATACCCGAGGTCCCTGACGGATTGATGTCCCTGGCGGGTTCCGACATCGCCTGATCCCGCCCGAGCCGTCCTGAACTCCCTCGCGAGAGGCCGCGGACGGCCCTCGTTCCCGTGCCATCCGCCGCGCGGCCCTTCGGCATGCGCGGATTCCCCTCCGACGATCGGATTCGCCATGCCCGCCGGACTCCGTATGCCCGCTGGATTCGGCGTGCCCGCGCTCGGCCGTACCGCCGCCCGCCTCCGGACCCGGACCGGCGCGCTGCTCGCGCGCCACCGGACCTTCGCCGTCGTACTCGCGCTCGCCGCCGCGCTCAGGGTCGTCACCATGCTCGGCTATCCGCCGGCCCGGCTGTACTGGTACGACTCCTTCACCTACCTGGACAATGCCGTCCACCTGCGGCCGTCGTCCACGTTCCACCCGATCGGCTATCCGCTGCTGCTGCGCGCTCTGCTGCCCTTCCACAGCGTGACGGTCGTCGTCGCGGTCCAGCACGCGATGGGCCTGGCCACCGGCCTGATCGTCTACGCGCTGGCCCGCCACAAGGGGCTGCCGGTCTGGGGAGCCGTCCTCGCCACCGTGCCGGTCCTGTTCGACGCGTCGTTCCTCCGGCTTGAGCACGCGGTGTTGTCCGACACGCTGTTCATCCTGCTCGTCGTCGCCGCCGTCGCGGTCCTCGCCTGGCGGGAGCGGCCGTCCCCGAGGTGTGCCCTGGTGGCCGGGCTGCTGCTCGCGGGCGCCGCGCTCACCCGGACGATCGCGCTGCCGCTGCTCCTCCTCGTCCTGCTCGTGCTCGCGCTGCGCCGCGTCTCCTGGCGCGCCGTGGTCGTGCTGGCACTGGCCGGGATGGTGCCGCTCGCCGGCTACGCCGCCTGGTACGGCGCGACGCACGGCAAGGTCGCGCTGAGCGGCGCCGACGGGGTGGCGCTGTGGGCGCGCACGATGACCTTCGCGGACTGCGCGGTCGTCCAGCCCCCGCCGGAGCTGGCCCCGCTGTGCCCGAACGGCACCGTCGTGGACGCCGCCTCCGAGTACGTATGGGCGCCGGGGGCCTCGATCAACCTGCTGCCCGGCGGCCGGTTCGCGCACAACGAGCGGGCGCGCGAATTCGCGTTGCGCGCCATCGCGGCCCAGCCGCTCGACTATCTCCGGGATGTGTTCGCCGACACCTCCATCGCTTTCCGCTGGACGCCCGTCGCGCATCCGGCGCGGACCGTCCCGGCGTTCGGGTTCGCCCGGGGGATCTGGTCGCTGCCCGACCAGCCGCTCGTGGCCGAGGTCCGCCGGACCTACGCGTCCGACATCGGCGCCATGCGTTCGGCCGGGCCGTACGCCGACGTGCTCATCGTCTACCAGCGTCTCGCGTACCTGCGCGGTCCCGTGCTGGCGGCGATCCTGCTGCTGGGTGCGGCCGGGGCGGTCCTGCGGCCCGGCCGGGCGGCACTTCCATGGGCCGTGGCGATGGGGCTCCTGGTCGGGCCGGTCGCCGCGCTCGACTTCGACCACCGCTACGTCCTGCCCGTCGTGCCCGTCGCCTGCGTCGCCGCCGCCCTCGCCGTACGGCCCGCTCGGCCGGGCAAGGGAGACAAGGAAAAGGGAGGAAGAGGTGTGGGGGTCGGCAGCCTGGAACGCCAGGAGGCGGCGGGTCCTCAGGAGGACCGGCCGCCTCCTCATCACCTCACGGCCTCATGAGCTCACGGCTTCATGGTCATGGGCGAGCTGGATTCGCGTGGCGGGCTACTCCGAGGGGAGCAGGCGCTTGGTCGCCTCGTGCGCGCCCCTGACGAGCTTGGCGCGCGGGAACCGGCTCCGCTTCTCGGCGGCCTCCTGGTTGCCGCCCGCGACCCAGACCGGGCCGTCGGCGAGGTGCGCGAGGCCCTCCCTGGCCACGTCGTCGGGCTCGGCCACGTTGAGCCCCGGCAGGTCCATGCGAAGGCCGGCCCGCTCCATGGCGGGGGTGCGGGTGACGCCGAGGACCAGTTCGAGCACGTGGACGCCGTGCTCGCCGAGCTCCAGCCACAGGCCCTCCGCGAAGACCCGGCTGAACGCCTTGACCGCGGAGTAGACGCTGATGTGCGGCTGGCCCATGTAGCCCGCCAGCGACCCGACCAGCATGATCCCGCCGTGGCCGCGCTCCTTCATCAGCGCGCCGAAGTGGTGGGCCAGCGCGAGCTGCGCCGTGATGTTGAGGTCGATGACGCCCTGGACCCGGTCCAGGTCGCCGGTCACGAACTCGTGGCCGTAGGTGTTGGCACCGGCGTTGAAGATCAGCAGGCCGACCTCCAGCTCGTCGGTGACCGAGCGGATCACCTTGAGCGCGTCCGGGGTGAGCAGGTCGAGCTCGATGGTGCGGACCTCGACCCCCTTCGCCCGGACTCGCGCCGCCGTCTCCTCAAGCGGGCCCGGCTTGCGGGCGATGAGCACGAGATTGATCCCGGCGTCCGCGAGCTGGTACGCGAACGACGCGCCCACTCCTTCGGAGCCGCCGGCGATCACGGCCCACGGGCCGTACACGTTCTTGTCGGTCATCGTCTTTCTCTTGTCCTCACAGACCGTCGTCGGGCACCGGGATGGCGCCGTCGAGCACGGCCTGCCTGATGGTCTGCCGCAACGCCTCGCAGGCGGGGAACTGGTCGCCGTTCGGGCCGCCGCCCGGAGTGGACGCACGCCGCTCCAGGCAGGCGTCCACGGCCTCCTTGTCCCACTGGATGCTCGTCTGGTGCCAGCTGGACTTGCGCACCTGCACCCGGGTGCCGCACTGGTGGCACCGCAGCGGCAGCATGGGGGCGCCGTCCAGCAGGCGGTTGTCCTGGCGGATCGTCATGCGGGCTGGCCCTCGGCCCGGCGGGCGAGGTTGTCCTCGACCTCCTTGCGCCACGCCTCGACCGGGCGGGTGGTGTCGAGCTCGTACTCGAAGCGCTCCACCATCTCCGGCGTGACGTCGGCGACGTCCACGTAGAACTGCTCGTACCAGCGGCGGAGCTGGTAGACCGGCCCGTCCTCCTCGCACAGCAGCGGGTTGTCGATCCTGGTCTTGTTCTTCCAGATCTGGATGTCCTGGTCGAAGCCCCTCAGGATGAAGTCGCCCAGCTTCCTGGCCATCGTGTCGGCGGCGTCGCCCTCGAGCGCGTCGCTGCGCTGCACGATGATGCCCGAGTGCAGCACGAACGAGTGCGCGTCGATCGGGTAGTGCGCGTTGATCAGGACGGACTTGATCTCCATGTTCGTGTAGTGGTACGTCAGGTCGTCGACCATGAACGACGGCCCGTGGTACGACGCGACGGAGGTGTTGCCGGTCATCTGCGGCTCGCCGTCCTTCGCCGGCGGACGGGCGTCCGGACGGCCCATGCCCTTCATGATCTGGGTGGCCGTGTGCCCCTCGAAGATGTTCTTGAAGTACGTCGGGAACGAGTAGTGCACGTAGAAGAAGTGCGCCATGTCGACGACGTTGTCCACGACCTCGCGGCAGTTCGTGTGGACGATCGTCTCCGACCAGACCCAGTCGGTCCAGTCGTCACGGGTCGCACCCTCGATGCGGGGGATCGTCACGTCCGCCGGCGGCGGGTTGCCCTCCGGGTCGTTCCAGACGAACAGCAGGCCGTCCTGGTCCATCGTGGTCCAGGCCGCCGTACGGGCGCGCAGCGGGACGCGGCGGGAGTACGGAATGCTCTTGCACTTGCCGTCGCCGCCCCAGCGCCAGTCGTGGAACGGGCAGGCGATCTCGTTGCCCTTGACGGTGCCCTGCGACAGGTCCCCGCCCATGTGCCGGCAGTACGCGTCGAGCACGTTGAGCTTGCCGTCGCCGCTCTGGAAGACCACCAGCTTCTGGCCGAAGGCATTGACGGTGTGCGGCTTGCCGTCCTTGAACCCGCTGGACATGCCCAGGCAGTGCCATCCTCGGGCGAATCGTGTAGGCGCGGCCTCGGCCTCGATCGCACGCACATCGTCGTGTTCGGATTCGACTGCGGTCACTGTTGACCCCACCCTTCGGGACGCAGGTTCTCTCGATGGGAAAGGTAGGTCGCCGACGGGCGGGGACGGACCCGGAATCCCAGTGGGCGGGATGCCCCGGGTCGTGTTCATCCACCCCGGCGCACCATCATGGTCTGCATCCCTATGACGACGACGAGCGTGACACGGAGACGCAAGCCATGAGCAACGAGGTCCTGGAGTCGGTTCGCGCGCTTCTGCCGTACATCGCGGGGCGGGCGCGGTCCACCGACGAGAACCGGCGGGTTCCGGCGGAGAGCATCCAGGAACTCGTCGAGGCCGGGGTCTTCCGCATGCTGCAGCCGCGAAGGTACGGCGGCGCCGAGAGCGACCCGGTGCGGTTCTACGAGGTCGTGCGCGAGATCTCCGGGGCGTGCGGCTCCACCGGGTGGGTGGCCTCCGTGCTCGGCGTGCACCCGTGGCAGCTCGGCCTGTTCGCCGAGGCCGCCCAGGACGAGGTCTGGGGCGTCGACCCCGACACGCTGGTGGCCTCGTCGTACGCGCCGGTGGGGCGGCTGATCCCCGTCGAGGGCGGATACGAGCTGTCCGGGCGGTGGAAGTTCTCCTCCGGATGCGAGCACGCGCAGTGGGCGCTGATCGGCGGCCTGATCGTGGGTGCCGAGGGACGGCCGGTCGACTTCATGACCGTCCTCGTCCCGCGGTCGGACTACGTGATCGAGGACGTCTGGGACGTGATCGGGCTGCGCGGCACCGCCAGCAACGACATCGTCGTCGACCGGGCCTTCGTGCCCGAGTACCGCACGATGCGCAACTACGAGCAGGCGCAGCTGCGCGGCCCCGGGCAGAGGGTGAACACCGGCCCGCTGTACCGGATGCCGTTCGCGACCGTCTTCACCTCCGCGATCACGGGAGCGGTGGTCGGCGCGGTCGCGGGCTGCTACACGTCCTACATCACCGCGATGCGCGACCGGGTACGGCTCAGCCTCGGCGGCGGCCGCTTCGCCGAGGACCAGTTCGCCCAGGTGGCGGTGGCCCGGGCCGCGTCCGAGATAGACGCCGCGATCCTGCAGATGGACCGCAACGTGCGGGAGGTGTACCAGCACGCCGTGGACGGCGCGGAGATCCCGATGGAGCTGCGGTTGCGGGCCCGCCGGGACCAGGTGCGCGCCACCGAGCGAGTGCTTGAGGCGATCGACATCCTGTTCAAGACCGCCGGCGGGAACTCGCTCCAGCGCGGCAACCCGATCGAGCGCGCCTGGCGGGACGCCCACGCGGGCAGCGTGCACGTGGCCAACGACGTCGAGCGCGCCCTGGCCCTGTACGGCAAGGCCGAGTTCGGCCTCGCCGTCGAGGACAACATGATCTGAGCCGCGGACACTCCCTACGGCGCGGTCGCGAACCAGCCGGCGAACCCGCTGGGATCGTGGCGCCCCATGTTCGCGTGCTCGAACATGCCCCACCCGACCGCGCCGTCGCAGGTGGCCCGGGCGACGTGGTCGACGGTGGCGAACGGAAGCCGGGCCGTGATCGCCGGGTCCTTGAGCTGGTACTTCGACGAGTTCGACCAGCCGCGGCCCTTCCACTGGCCGTGCGTCCAGTCGGGGTCCCCGCCGTACCCGGCGCCGACGCTCAGGGCGATCGACGTCAGCGTCTCGACCTCGACCAGCAGGGGGACGCCGGCGGGTGTGGTCAGGTGCAGGCGCGCCGACTCCGGATGGCGCGTGCCGCGGGCGTACGTGATGTCCACCCGGGGCCAGCCGAGCTGCTCCACGCGGCCGTCCGGGAAGACCCTCGTGGCGTGGTTGAGGGTGCGGGTCCCGTCGGCCGCCTCCTGCACGATGACGAGGAGGCCGAAGTCGTCGAAGCGCAGGGGGGCGTACAGCCACCAGTGGCCGGCGAGGGGCTCGTCGGCCGTCCTGCCCGCCGGATCGGCGTCGCCGACGGGACGGACGCCCCACGAGCGGTCGCGGCTCCCGACCCAGACGTCGGGATCGACCCGGAGATCCCCGCCGTCGACGCTCAGGGTGCCCGACCACGCCCCGACCTGCGCGAACCGGGTAGCGTCCAGGATCGCCTTCGGCCCGGACATCAGGACGTGCCGGTCCTCCAGGACCGCGGGGAACGTGCCCTCCCAGGTGAGGTCGAAGCACAGGGAGCGGTCGGCGGGCTCGCAGACCACCCTGATCTTTCGCAGCGGCTCGACCACCTCCACCCGGTAGCCGCCGACCTTCGCGTCAAGGGCACGCTCGTCGAGGGCGTCGGAGAAACGGACCGCCCACTGCTCGTCTCCGCGCCGTACGGTGGCGAAGGCGTCGGTCACCCCGAGGTTCGGGTAGACGCCGAGACCGGTGACCAGGAACACGTCTCCGGTGCGGTCGTGGGCGTTGAAGTAGCACCGGTCGTAGAAGTTTCGGTCGGTGGCGGCGACCTGGGCCATCGACAGCGGCGACTGGTGGATCGGGTATTCGTCGAGGGGGGCCGGTCTCATTCATCTCTCCCAGGAGTAGGTTCCGGTCACGAGTTCCCGAAGCGCGGCGTGATGCAGGACGTACTCGTCCGGCGTCGCCGGGGTGGTCTCCTCGCCGAAGCGGATGGCCCGGCGCTTGATCTGGGACATGACGATCGCGTGCCGCAGCGCGGCGTACGTCAGGTAGAAGTCGAGATCGCGGACCCGGTGGCCGGTGAGCCGTTCGTACTCCCGGACCACGTCGGAGCGGCGGCAGAAGTCCGGCAGTCCCGGCGCCTCCAGCATCTCGGCGATGTCCTGGAAGAACCGGTGCAGGAAGACGAACCAGCCGAGGTCCACCTCGCGCGGTCCCAGGGCCGCGATCTCCCAGTCCAGCACGGCGACGGGCCGCGTCCCGCGGTAGACCACGTTGCCGACCCGCGCGTCACCCCACAGCAGCACGGCGGGCCCGGGGTCGGCCGGCCAGTGGTCCTCCAGCCAGGCGAACGCGTCCTCGATCACCGGGATGCGCACGCCGTCGGATCGGCGGGTCCACTCGTAGTAGGCGCGTTCCCGCTCGACATGGCGGCGCAGCGGGTCGTCGCCGGCCTCGGCGGCCAGATCGGGGAGCAGGTCGGCGGCCCGGTCCAGCCCGTGGATTCCGGCCAGGACCTCCACGCTCAGGTCCTGTAGCTCGCGGCGCTCCCGCGGGTCCGCGTCGCGCAGCCACCCGTCGAACACGTACGGCGGGTTGTCGACGGGGACCCGGCCGTCGACACGGCTCATCACGAGGAACGGCACGCCAAGGACGTCGCGGGACTCCTCCAGCCAGTGCACCCGGGGGACCGGTATCCCGGTGTGCCGGGCCACCACCCGCATCACGTCGAACTGCCGGCGGACGTCGTAGTCGGGGAAGACGGGGAACGCCGCCGGCTGCGGGGCCAGCCTGGCGACCAGGCCGGCCCTGGTCTCCTCGCCCGCGACGATCCACTCGGCGTCGAACAGGACGGAGACGCTGGACATGCCGGAGTGGGCCGGCCGGGTCAGCCCGCTGAGGCGGACGGGCCGGTCGGCTCCCAACCGCTCGGTCAGCCAGCGGGCGAGGGCGGCGCGCAGCGCGCCGAGGTCCGTCGTGTCGACGGTGATGACCCGTCGCGCCGCGTCCGGTACATCGTCCTTGGTTGGGGTCTGGGTGGATTTATTCGCGTCCATGATGACTCCTTTCGAGAGCTATGGGTCATGGCGCGTCCGGCATCCCCCGAGTGGTGGTTCACATGGTCGTCAGCAGGTGCTCGCCGGGGTCTTCCCCGCGCGGATGGAGGTGATGAACCCCAGCGCGTCGTCGAAGGAACGCGCGATGGCCCCACGGTGGTCGACGCCCTCGTAGACCTTGTAGGTCACCTTCCCGGCCTTCGCGCACATGTCGGCGACCATCAGATCGGTGGTCGCCTTGGACACGAGGACGTCCGCGGTGCCCTGGGCGACGAGCGTGGGCACCCGCAGCGTGAGACCGACAGGTTCCTGCGATCGCAGGTAGCGCGTCAGCGGCCCGAGGTCCGCGCCGGGAACGAACACTTTGTCCACCGGGATTCCCGCGGCGACCTCGCGGACCTGTGCCTGGCAGCCCGTCCTGCCCGCGGTGAGAAGGGGCGCCGCCTCCTGAGTCAGGAGCTCGCCCGGCTTGACGGACGGGTCGGCGGCGGCCGCGCCGATGAGGAGCGTGGGCAGGAAGGCCACCGCGTACTCGGCGCCCGGCTGGCCGGACTGGATGTACGGCGCGGTCTGGCTGAGCCCCCACCCGCCGGGAGCGATCGACACCGCGCCGCGGAGCCGCACGTCCGTGCGCCCGGCCTCCGCGACGGCCGAGAACAGTGCCGCGTGGCCGCCCTGGCTGTGGCCGACCGCGAACCAGTCACGGCCGATCCGCCTGTCCGCCCTGCGTGCCGCGCGCACCATGTCCAGCACCGTGTTGGCGGCGCTGCGCCCGTTCATGTACGGGTGCTCGCCGGGAGTGCCGAGGCCCTCATAGTCGGTCTGCACGACGGCGAAGCCACGGGCGACCCAGGCGTCCAGCGTGGTCGCGGCGATCGACACGTAGTCGTGGGCGGGCCCGGTCGGGGTGTCGGCCGAGGGGGCGCACACGTCCGCGGTGCCGGTCGTCCCGTGCGCCCAGCTGATCACCGGCCAGCCACCGGGAGGCGGCGGCGTCCTGGGCACCGCGACCGTGCCGGAGACCGTGACGGCCTTGCCGGTCGCGCCCTCGGACACGTAGGTGACGTACCAGTTGCGCGCCGCGCTGGGCAGGGCCGCCGCGTTCGTCAGCGGGCGGATGCTGACGATCTTGCCGCGCAGGCCGGGAGCCACCCCGTCCGCCGCGGCCGTGCCCGCGCGCGGCGCGTCGGCCTCGGCGGCGGTCCGCGCGCCGCCCGTCACAGTCACGGCGGCGAGGGTGGCCAGGGCCAGCGCGGCGGCGCGCCGGCGGCGGGACAAGGAGGGGGGTGTCATCGGGTGCTCCTCGATCAGGGGGTGTCGGTCTCGGTCATGTCCCCGACCGCGCGGTAGGCGAAGACCATCGCCGAACCGATCGGTGTTCCGGGGCCGGGGTAGAAGCGCCCCGCGAAGGAGGCGCTCGTGTTCCCCGCGGCGTACAGGCCCTCGATGGGGCGGCTCTCGGCGTCGAGCACGCGGCCCTCGGTGTCGGTGCGCAGCCCGCCCTTGGTGCCCAGGTCGCTCAGGACCAGGCGCACGGCGTAGTACGGCGGGCGGTCCACCGGGACCAGGCACGGGTTCGGCCCCCGGTCCCCGTCGTCGGACCGGTCGGCGAAGAACAGGTCGTACGGGTCCTCGCCCCGGTGGAAGTCCGCGTCCACACCGGCACGGGCGAAGCCGTTGAACCGCTCGACCGTGGCGGTCAGGGCGTCGGCGGGCAGGCCCAGCTTCTCCGCCAGCTCGCCGACGGTGCCGGCCTGGACCCAGTCCGCGCCGGGGCCGCCCGGCACCGAGATCGCGGGGAGCCGCCCGCCGGACCGCGAGTCGAAGACGAAGTACGCCGGAACCCGATCCGGCGCGGCGGCCATCTCCCGGCCCATCCGGTCGTACGGGAGCGACTCGTTGGCGAACCGGCGGCCCGAGGCGTCGACCACGAGGCCGCCGCCGAAGCCCAGCGTGAACGAGGCGGCGCCGCTCGCGTCCTGGACTCCCGGGCACCACCATGCCTGGTCCATCAGGTCCGTCGCGGCGCCGACGGCGGTCGCGGCCAGGATCGGGTCGCCCGTGTTGGCACCGGACGGCGCCATCGACCAGCCGGCGGCGCCGGGGACGCCGTGCTCGGCGCGCATCTCGTCGTTGCCCTCGAAGCCGCCCGCCGCCAGCAGGACGCCGCGCCGCGCGCGGATCCGCACCGGGCCGTCCCCGGTCTCGGCCTCCACGCCGACGACCCTGCCGTCCTCGACGACGAGGCCGGTCAGGCGGGTGCCGGTGCGCACGGTGCCGTTCCCGGTGTTCGTCAGCGCGAGCAGCAGCCGCCCGATGAGCGCGCGGCCCTGGGAGAGCGGCGCGTCGCGGTGGCCCTGCCCGGCCCGGTCGCGGTCCACCGGGGGGCGCACCAGGGAGGCGAGCCCGCCGAGCCGTTCGGCGGGCAGGTCGAGCGGGACGAAGGAGCGCCCCATGTCCATACGGCCGGGCGCGGCGAAGTAGTCGGGGAAGGGGCGCCACTCGAACTCGATCGCGGGATCGCGCTCGAGGAACTCGGCGACCTCGGGCGCGGTCGTCAGGAACGCCTCCTGCCGCCCGTCCGTGTCCTCGCCCAGCAGGGCGCGCAGGTAGGTGCGCGCCGACTCGGTCGAGTCCCCGATGCCCGCCCGCTCCTGGATCCGGGTGCCCGGCAGCCAGACGGCGGCGCCGGCGTACGAGGAGGTGCCGCCGAGCAGGGAGGTCTTCTCCAGGACGGCGGTGCGCAGGCCGCGGGACGCGGCCGCCAGTGCTCCGGTCATGGCGCCGGCTCCGGAGCCGGCCACCACCACGTCGTACTCGTCGTCCCACAGTCCCGAGGCGGCCATGCCACCGTCCTTCCGCTGAACACTCGCAGCTGTCCGCCTCAGGCAACAGCAGGACGGCGGGACGGTGGCAGCCTCATCCCACTCACCGGTATGGACGGGTTCACGTAGCCGCCCGAACCCGTGTGTAATCTCTTGTCGAACCGACCAGGGGGAAGACAGCGTGCCGAGAATCGCCGAAGCCAGGCCGCCGGCCGAGCCGAGCTCGCCCGAGCAGCGAGCCCGGCATGTTCGCATCCTGCGGGCCGCCGCCCATCTCGCGGCCGACAAGGGCCTGGAGCGGGTCCAGATGCACGAGGTCGCGAAGGCCGCGGGCGTTGCGATCGGCACGCTGTACCGCTACTTCCCGTCGAAGACCCACCTGTTCACCGCGGTCATGGCGGAGCAGGTCGACCGTTTCAACGACAACGTCACCCGCCCGAAGCCCGGCGTCAGCCCCGAGGACGCGGTCGGCGAGTTGCTGGTGAGCGCGAGCAGGCAGCTGCTGCGCAGGCCCGCCCTGGCGACCGCGATGCTCCAGTCGGCGAACGCCGCCAACGCCGCCGCCGTGGCCGACGCGGGCCGGATCGACAACACGTTCCGTGGCATCGTGCTGCGGGCCCTCGGGATCGACGATCCCACCGCGCAGGACGTCACGCTCATCCGGCTGCTCATGCAGTGCTGGTACGGCGTGCTGCAGGTCACCCTGAACGGCCGGGCCTCGATCCCGGACATGGAGGACGACATCCGGCTGGCCTGCCGCCTGCTGCTCGCCCCCCGCTCCAACGCCGGCGACGGCTGAGCCGCCCGTCGGCAAGTACGGGAGAGGGGACGCCCCGGCCGGGGCGCCCCCTCTGTCGGTAGTGACGCGGAACGGGATCAGTCGAGCGCGTCGGCCAGAGCGCGGAGCGCCTGGGCGAGCGCGGCCTGCGCGGCGTCGGAGGTGTCGAGCTGGTTCGCGACGGCCCTCAGCTGCGCCACGGCGGCGTGCTTCTGCGGCCCGTCCTTGAACCGCTCGGCCCGGTCGACGAACTTCTTGACGTTGTCGGCGGTGTTCTTCTTCATCGTGCCCGCGCGCAGCGCCTGCGCGTAGCGTGCCCGTACGACCTCGAAGCCGGCCGGCCAGATCAGCTTCGGCTGGTGCTGCGCGTTGAACCGGTCGAGAGTGGCCGTGGCCGCGGCGTCGATCTCGGCCTGGTCCAGGTACTGGGTGGGCGTCAGCGAGAACGAGTCGAACCCGCGGGCGATCTCGCTGCCGTAGATGTGGCCGTTGTAGTAGTAACCGGACCAGAATCCGCCGGTGACCAGCGAGGTCGCGCTGACGGGGCCGCGGTCGAAGTACGCGATCTCGTGCGGGTTGGCCGAGTCGGTGAAGTCGAACACGGAGATGCCGCCCTGGTACCACGCCTGGACCATGATGTCGCGGCCGGGCACCGGGACGAGCGACCCGTTGTGCGCCACGCAGTTCTCCTGGTTCGTCTGCGAGACCGGGAGCTTGTAGTAGCTGCGGAACGTCAGCTTGCCGTCGACGATGTCGTAGATCGCGTTCGCGCCCCACGACGGCTGGTCGGTGGGCCGGCACCGCGCGCCGGTGCCGCCGCCCCACTCGTCGGTGAAGACGACCTTGGTGCCGTCGTTGTTCAGCGTCGCCGAGTGCCAGTAGGCGAAGTTCGGGTCGGACACCTCGTCGAGCCTGACCGGGTTGGCCGGGTCGGAGATGTCGAGGAGGATGCCGTTGCCGGCGCACGCCGCCGCGGCCAGGCCGATCGCGGGGTAGGCCGTGATGTCGTGGCAGTGGTTCGTGACCGGGCGCGGCGACCAGGACGAGCCGGACGGGTGCTGCGCCGTGGGCGGGGTGTTCTGCAGGCCGTCGATCGCTCCGGTCTCCCGGTCGGCGAACAGCCGCGGCGCGTTCACGACCGCCGCGTTCTGCGGCGCGGCCAGGGGTACCCGGATGACCTCGATCCGCCACAGGGACGTGTTCGGGTCGGTCGCGGCGGTGTTGGCGCAGCCGGCCAGCTCGGCGCCCGAGCGCACGCCGGCCGTGCCCGAGACGTAGACGTAGACGTTGTCCGGGTCGTCCTTGCCGGTCACGAGCGTGTGGGTGTGCGACCCGCGGCAGGTCTGGACCGCCGCCACCTGGACGGGCTTGGTGATGTCGCTCACGTCGAAGATCCGCACGCCACGGAACCGGTCCGGGTTGACCGTGCCGCTCGCTCCCTGTGTGCCGCAGTCCAGCCGGCCGCGGGTCTCCTCGACCGACATGAAGAGCAGGTTGCCGTAGACGGACATGTCGCCCTGCCCGCCCGGACACACCACGGAGGTGGTCAGCACCGGGTTCGCGGGTGTGGAGACGTCGTAGATGTTGAAGCCGTTGAAGTTGCCGACGAACGCGTAGTCGCCGCTGAACGCCATGTCCGAGTTGGCGTACGACAGGTTCCCCGGATTGGACGCCTGGACGAACCCGTCCGGCTTGTCCTTGTGCGCGAGGAGATCCAGCCCGCTGGACGCCTGCTGCGCGTTCAGCCATCCGGCTCCGAGCCCGGCTCGGGGATCGGTGTCGGCGGCCGCTGTGGTCGTGGTGGTGGCGGTCGTTGTGGTGGTCGCGGCGTCGGCCGTCATGGCGGTGGCGGGCGACAGGCCCACCAGCGTCGCCCCCGCGACGATCACCCCGAGTTTGCGTAATCCAGCACGTCCCCAGCGCGCGGTACGGTCATCCGGCATGGGTCGCACCCCTCCTTTTCCGGTCTTGCTGGCGTGACCCGGCAACCCCGCGCGGGCGATTTCCCAGCAGACCCTGACAGGACGCTGAGAGATCTACGCGGCGTTGGGTGGACTGTAACCAAAGAAGGAGTAAATGTGCTATACCCTGTCACACCTTCCAAATGCGGATAGATCATCAGTAGTCGGAAGCGAGTGCACGTAATGATCTCGTTGACCCCGTTCCGGCATATTCTTCCTCCCCTCCTGATCGCCGCCACGCTCTGCGGGTGCACCGCCGAGGGCCCGAAACGGACCGTCGTCCAGCCCGGCCCGCCGGGAGCGTCCAGCAAGGTCCTCTCCGTCGACGACGTGGGACAACCCGACAGCGCGAAGTACACCAAGGCGGATGTCCGGTTCGTCCAGGGGATGATCCGCCACCACGCCCAGGCGCTGCGGATGACCGGCCTGGTCGCCGGCCGCAGCACGAGCAAGGACGTCCCGCTGTTCGCCGAGCGGATCACGGTCTCGCAGGAGGACGAGATCGCGCTGATGCTGCGCTGGCTGCGGGCACGCCTCGAGGAGGTGCCGAACAGCACGGGGACCGGCCACGATCACGGTGGGCTCATGCCGGGGATGCTCACCGAGGAGCAGTTCGCCGACCTGGAGAAGGCCGAGGGCGCCGCGTTCGACCGGCTCTTCTACGAGTTCATGATCTATCACCACACCGGTGCCATCCAGATGGTGGAGGGGCTCTTCGCCGACGGCGGGGGAGAGGAACCGGAGGTCTACCAGATCGCCACGCACGTGGACGCCGACCAGCGCATCGAGATCGACCGCATGCGGAGGTTGCTGGCCGCGATGGGGGCCGCCGGGAACGGATGATCCACGGCCGCGGCCCCGCCTCCCGGTGACCGGGATCACCTTCCCCGCGCCGCCCGCCGTACGGATAGCGTGCCGGTCGGCCGGGCGGCGCACGGGCGCGGACGCCCAGGAGGGCTCGGAGGGGCAGGGGCAGTGAACCGTTACGACGGCGTGAAGGTCCTGATCACCGGCGCGGGGTCGGGCATCGGCCGCGCGACCGCGATCCGGCTCGTCTCCGAGGAAGCGGCGGTCTTCGCCGTCGACCGTACGGAGGACGGCCTGGCCGAGACCGTCAGGTCGGCGAGCGGGCCGGGCCGGATCGTCCCGCACGTCGCCGACGTGACGGACGAGCCGGCGGTCGTCGAGGCCGTGCGCGCCGCCGCGGCGGAGCTGGGCGGGATCGACGTCCTGGTGAACGTCGCGGGGATACACAAGACGACGCCGATCGACACGTTGTCGGTCGAGGACCTGCACCGGTTGTTCTCAGTGAACCTGGTCGGCACCGCGCTGTTCTGCCGGGAGGCGCTGCGCCACCTGCCCGACCGGACCGGCGTCATCGTGAACATCGCGTCCTCCGCCGCCACTCAGGGCAACCCGTACATGACGGCCTACTCCGCCTCGAAGGGGGCCGTACTGGCCTTCTCGCTCAGCCTGGCCGCCGAGGTGGTGGGGCGCGGCATCCGGGTGGTCCCGATCTCGCCCGGAACCGTCGCGACCCCGCTGACGAGTGGGAACGTCATCCCCGACGGTCTGGACGCCCGATATTTCGGGCGGATCCGGTCACTGCTCGGCAGCGCCGCTCCCGAGCAGATCGCGGGGGTCATCGCGTTCGCGGCCTCCCCCGACGGCGGTTACATCACCGGCGCGGAGATCCGGGCCGACGGCGGCTCGGGCGCCTGACCCGAGCGCCCCGACACCAGAACAAGGAGCGACCACGTGACACGAAAGATCGCCGTGAGCGGTTCGGCCTCGGGCATCGGCAAGGCGCTCGCCGAGCTGCTGCGTGAGCAGGGCGACGAGGTGATCGGCGTCGACCTGAGGGACGCCGACGTGTGCGCCGACCTCAGCGGTCCGGAGGGCCGGGCGCTGGCGGTGGAGTCGGTGCTGCGGCTGTCGGGCGGCGTGCTGGACGGGGTCGTCGCCTGCGCGGGCGTCTCCGGAGTCACCACGCTGACGGTCCGGGTCAACCACTTCGGCGTCGTCGGCCTGCTGGAAGGGCTGCGCCCGGCCCTCGCCGCCGCTCCCGCGCCGCGCGCGGCCGTGGTGGGCTCCATCTCCGGCACCCAGCCCGTGGACCCGGGCGTGGTGGCCGCGTGCCTGGAGGGCGACGAGGACACCGCGGTCGCCCTGTCGGAGCGGGCCATCGAGCGCGGAGAGGGACGCCGGCTCTACCCGTCGTCGAAGTCCGCCCTGGCGAAGTGGCTGCGCCGCGAGTCGGTCACGCCCCAGTGGGCGGGCGCCGGCATCCCGCTCAACGCGATCGCCCCCGGCGTCGTGCTCACGCCGATGTCGGCGCCCCTCTTCGAGGACGAGGCGATGCGCAAGGCCATGGAGGCGGCGGTGCCGATGCCCCTGAACGGGCACGCCACGGCCGAGGTGATCGCCGAGGCGCTCGCATGGCTCGTCAGCCCGGCCAACACCCACATGACCGGGCAGGTCATCTACGTCGACGGCGGAGCCGAGGCCACCCTCCGCGGACCGGACGTCTACTGACCCGGAAACGGGGCCGGGGCCGTCTCCCGATGGGAGGCGGCCCCGGCCGTGCGGGGGGCGTCACTTGGACGCCGCGGCGTTCTGCACTCCCGTCATGTCGAGCTGGGCCACGCTGTAGGCGGCGTAGTTCTGGTACGGCCCGCGGCCGCTGAAGTACGGCGTGAGCTGCGCGTCGAGCTCCTCGGTCGAGAAGACGCCGTCGGCCGCGGTGAACTTCCGCTCGACGGTGGGCGCCGCCATGAGCGCGACCATGTCGCCGTACACCACGAAGACCTGTCCGTTGATCTCGTCGGCGGCGGGGGAGGCGAGGTAGCTCACGAAGGTGCCCACCCGCTCGGGAGCCAGGATGTCCAGGCCCTCGGCGGTGTTCTCACCGTCGGCGAACACGTGCGCCGTCATCCCGGTGCGGGCGCGCGGGCAGATCGCGTTGGCGCGCACGCCGTACCGGGACAGGCCCTGGGCGGTCGAGAGGGTCAGCGCCACGATGCCCGCCTTGGCGGCCGAGTAGTTCGGCTGGCCGGCGGAGCCGAAGAGGAACGCCTCGGACGAGGTGTTGACGACCCGCCCGTAGACGGGGCCGCCGGCGGCCTTGCTCTTCTCGCGCCAGTACGCGGCGGCCGCGCGGGACACGGCCGCGTGGCCCTTGAGGTGGACGCGTACGACGTCGTCCCAGTCGGACTCGGCCAGGTTGAAGAGCATCTTGTCGCGCAGCACGCCCGCGTTGTTGACCAGGATGTCGAGGCCGCCGAACGTGTCCACCGCGGTCTGGACGAGGCGGTCGCCCATGGACCACTCGCTCACGTCGCCGGTCACCGCCACGGCGTCCCGGCCGAGCGCCTTGATCTCGGCCACGACCTCGTCGGCGGCCGGGCCCATGTCGTTGACGACGACGTTGGCGCCGCGCGCGGCGAGCGCCAGCGCCTCGCTGCGCCCCAGTCCGGCGCCCGCGCCGGTGACGACGGCGGTCCTGCCCTCCAGGCTGATGTTCGGGCTCATGTCCTTGCTCCTGTCACACGCGGTCGATCAAGCTTCGAGGGCCAAAATTAGTACGTATTCTAGTTTTGGCCAACGGCGTCGTCCCGCTCAGTGGAGGAGATCTTCCGGCCGTCAAGGGGGCGCGGCCACTCAGTGGGATGGGGTCGTTGTAGCAAACAAGAATTGATTCTAGTCTCTCGCCATGACGTTGAACCTGGCGACTCTGTACGAGTCGGTGGCCGCCGCGATTCCCGATCGACTGGCGCTGGTCTGCGGTGACCGTCGGTTGAGCTTCTCCGAGCTCGACGAGCGTGCCAACGCGCTGGCACACCATCTGAAGTCGGCCGGAGTCGAACCGCACCAGCATGTGGGCCTGCACATGCTCAACGGCGTCGAGTTCGTCGAGGCGCTTCTCGCCTGCCTGAAGATCCGGGCAGTGCCGATCAACATCAACTACCGCTACACCGACCACGAGTTGCACTACCTGTACAACGACGCGGATCTGGTGGCGATCATCATCGAGCAGGAGTTCACGCCCGCCGCCGCCGGTCTGGCGGACCGGTGCCCGAAGCTGCGGCACGCGGTGGTCGTCGCGTCCCCCGCGAGCGACTCCGCCGCGACCCCCGTGACATGGCCGGACCAGGTCGGCGTCATCGGCTACGACGAGGCGCTGGCCGCGCAGCCCGCGACCGCGCCCATGGTGGCCGAGCGCACGGCTGACGACCACTACGTGCTCTACACCGGCGGCACCACCGGGATGCCCAAGGGCGTCGTGTGGCGGCACGAGGACTTCTACTTCGCGGCACTGAACGGCGGCAACCACTACGGCCCGCCGCACCGGACGGCGGAGGACCTGGCGGCGGCCGCCGCCGGAGGCGCCGCGCTGAACTACCTGATCACCGCGCCGCTCATGCACGGCGCGGCCTCCTACACCCTGTTCGCCAGCCTCCTCGGCGGGTCGCCGGTGATCCTGATGCGCCGTTACGACCCGGTCGAGACGCTGCGGCTGATCGAGAAGGAGCGCGCGATCGTCGTCACCGTGGTCGGCGACGCGATCGCCCGCCCGCTTGTCGACGCCATCAGGGAACACGGCGCGGAGTACGACCTGAGCTCGATGAAGGTGCTCGGCTCCGGGGGCGCGCTCCTGTCGCGGTCGGTCCAGGAGGAGGCGGTCGCGCTCATTCCCGGCCTGTACATCAACGACGGGTTCGGCGCCTCGGAGTCCGGCGTGGACGGGAAGCTCCAGGTGGGGCCGGACGGCCTCATGCGGCTCGCCCCGAACCCGCGGGTCGCCGTCATCGACGAGCGTTTCCAGCCGCTCACGCCGGGCTCGCCCGACATCGGACTCATCGCCAGGACCGGACACGTCCCCCTCGGCTACTACAACGACCCCGAGAAGACCGCGAGGACGTTCCCCGTCATCGACGGCGTGCGCTGGGCGGTGCTCGGCGACATGGCCAGGGTCGAGGAGGACGGCAGCACGATTCTGCTCGGCCGCGGCTCGGGCTGCATCAACACCGGCGGCGAGAAGGTGTTCCCCGAAGAGGTCGAGCAGGCGCTCAAGTCCCACCCCGCCGTCATGGACGTGCTGGTAGCCGGGGTGCCCGACACCAGGTTCGGCGAGCGGGTCGGCGCCGTGGTCGAGATGCGCGACGGCGTCGCCGCCCCCGACGTCGAGGAACTGCGCGCGCACTGCCGTACCCAGATCGCCGGATACAAGGTGCCGGCCTCGCTCGTCGTCGTCGACCACGTCGTGCGCTCGCCCAGCGGCAAGGCGGACTACCGGTGGGCCAAGCGCGTGCTCTCCGGCGAAACCAACTAACCACAAGGAGAAGTCAATGGCTGAGGCCGTCATCGTCGAGGCCGCGCGCACGCCGGTCGGCAGGCGCCGGGGCGTGCTGTCCGGGCTCCACCCCGCCGCGTTGCTCGGGCGGGCACAGAAGGGCCTGCTCGACCGCGCGGGCGTCGAACCGGACGCGATCGGCTCGGTGATCCACCAGGTGATCGGCGGGTGCGTCACCCAGGCGGGCGAGCAGTCGAACAACGTCACCCGGCAGGCGTGGTTGTACGCCGGCCTGCCGTACACGACGGCGTGCACGACGATCGACTGCGCCTGCGGGTCCTCCCAGCAGGCCGTGCACCTGATCGCGGGCCTGATCGCGTCCGGCGCGATCGACGCCGGCATCGGCTGTGGTGTCGAGTCGATGAGCCGGGTCTTCCTCGGCCAGGCGCTCACACCCGAGACCGGCAGCCCCTTCCCCGACGACTGGTCCCTCGACATGCCGGACCAGTTCACCGCCGCCGAGCGGATCGCGAAGAAGCGCGGCATCACCCGCGCCGACGTGGACGCCTTCGGCCTGGAGTCGCAGCGGCGGGCCGCGCAGGCGTGGGCCGAGGGCCGGTTCGACGGCCAGATCATCCCGGTCGAGGCCCCCGTGATGGGCCCGGAGGGGCCGACGGGGGAGACCGCCACCGTCACGCGCGACCAGGGCCTGCGCGAGACCAGCCCGGAGGCACTGGCCAAGCTCGCCCCCGTGATCCCCGACGGCGTGCACACCGCCGGGAACTCGTCGCAGATCAGCGACGGCGCGGCGGCCGTGCTCCTGATGAGCGCGGACAGGGCCGCGGCGCTCGGCCTGCGGCCCCGGGCCCGCATCGTCGCCTCCGGGATGGTCGGGGCCGACCCCTACTACCACCTGGACGGCCCGGTGCAGGCCACCGAGCATGTACTCCGCGCGGCCGGGATGTCCCTGTCCGACATCGATCTGGTCGAGATCAACGAGGCGTTCGCCTCCGTGGTGCTCTCGTGGGCGCAGGTGCACAAGGCCGACATGGACAAGGTCAACGTGAACGGCGGCGCCATCGCCCTGGGACACGCGGTCGGCTCCACCGGCGCCCGCCTGATCACCCAGGCGCTGTACGAGCTCGAACGGAGTGGGAAGTCCACCGCGCTGATCACCATGTGCGCGGGCGGCGCCCACTCCACGGCAACCATCATCGAACGGATCTGAGAGCACCATGACCATCGGACTCACCGAGGAGCACCGCGACCTGCGGGACTCGGTCCGCACCCTCACCACCCGCCACGTGACGCCCGAGGCGGTACGCAGGGCCGTGGACGCGAAGAAGGAGGAACTGCCCGAGTTCTGGCCGGTGATCGCCGAGCAGGGCCTGCTCGGCCTGCACCTGCCCGAGGAGTCGGGCGGCGCCGGCTACGGCCTGCTGGAACTCGCCGTCGTCGTCGAGGAACTCGGCCGCGCCATCACGCCCGGCCCGTTCCTGCCCACGGTCCTCGCGAGCGCCGTCCTCGATCGCGCCGGGCACCGCGCGCACCTCCCGGGGCTCGCCGAGGGCACCACGATCGGCGCCGTCGGACTGAAGCCGGGCGGCCTCACCCTCACCCGCGGCGACGCCGGACGGCTCTCCGTCTCCGGAGAGTCGGATCCGGTCCTGGGCGGCCATGTCGCCGACCTGTTCGTCCTGCCCGCCGCGCTTGCGGACGGAGACGGCACCGCGTGGGTGGTGCTGCCTCGCGCCGCCGTCGAGACGACCGACCTCGCCAGCCACGACCTGACCCGGCGGCTGTCGCGGGTACGCGCGGAGGACGTCACCGTCGCGGAGGACGACGTCCTGACCGGTCTCGACGCGTACGGCGTGCTCGACCTGGCCGCCGTGCTCTTCGCCGCCGAGGCGTCCGGTCTCGCCGACTGGGCGACCACGACCGCCGCCGAGTACGCGAGAGTGCGGCAGCAGTTCGGCCGCCCGATCGGCCAGTTCCAGGGCGTCAAGCACCGCTGCGCTCGGATGCTGACCAGAGCGGAGCAGGCGAGGGTGTGCGCGTGGGACGCCGCGCGCGCCGCCGACCCCGGCACCGACGCGCGCGAGGCGGTACTCGCCGCGGCGGTGGCCGGCGCGACCAGCGTCGAGGCGGCCTTCTCCACCGCCAAGGACTGCATCCAGACCCTCGGCGGCATCGGCTTCACCTGGGAGCACGACGCCGGCCTCTACCTGCGCCGGGCCCAGAGCCTGCGGCTCCTCCTCGGCTCCACCGCGTGGTGGCGGCGCCGCGTCGCCCGGCTCACGCTGGACGGCGTCCGCCGCACGCTCGGCATCGAGCTGCCGCCCGAGGCCGAGGCCGTACGCGCCGAGATCCGGGCCGAGCTGGAGCCGGCCCTCGCCCTCGAAGGCGCGGAACGGCTCACCTACCTGGCCGAGCACGGGTACACGGCGCCGCATCTGCCGAAACCCTGGGGCAAGAGCGCCGACGCCGTCTCCCAGCTCGTGATCGCCGAGGAGATGCGTGCTTCCGGGCTGCGTGCCGCGGACCTGATCATCGGCGCCTGGGTGGTGCCGACCCTGATCGCGCACGGCAGCCCCGAGCAGCACGAGAGGTTCCTCCCGGCGACGCTGCGCGGGGACTTCCTGTGGTGCCAGCTCTTCAGCGAGCCCGGCGCGGGCTCCGATCTGGCCGCGCTCAGCACCCGCGCGGAGAAGGTGGACGGCGGCTGGAAGATCAGTGGCCAGAAGGTCTGGACCTCTATGGCCCGCGAGGCGCGATGGGGCATCCTGCTGGCCCGCACCGACCCCTCGGCTCCCAAGCACAAGGGCCTGTCCTACTTCCTGCTGGACATGTCCAGCCCCGGCATCGACATCCGGCCACTGCGCGAGCTGACCGGCGAGACGCTGTTCAACGAGGTGTTCCTCGACGACGTCTTCGTCCCCGACGACATGCTGGTCGCCCAGCCCGGCGACGGCTGGAAACTGGCCCGCACCACGCTGGCCAACGAGCGGGTGTCCCTCTCGCACGACTCGTCGCTCGGGAGCGGCGGCGAGGCGCTGCTCCAGCTCGCGAGCACCGCCCCCGACGACATGGACGACGAGCGGCTGACCCGGCTCGGCGGCATCCTCTGCGACGCCCAGTCCGGCGGGCTGTTCGGTCTGCGGACCACGATCCGGTCGCTGTCCGGCCGGCAGCCGGGGGCCGAGTCCAGCGTCGCCAAGCTGATCGGAGTCGAGCACATCCAGGAGGTCTGGGAGACCGCCATGGACTGGGCCGGCCCCGCGTCCCTGTCGGACGAGGAGGGGGAGGAGGGCACCGAGCGGCGTGGCGCGCGGAGGAACGCCACCTGGATGTTCCTCAACTCCCGGTGCATGTCGATCGCGGGGGGCACCACAGACGTGCAGCTCAACATCATCGGTGAGCGTCTGCTCGGCCTGCCCCGCGACCCCGAGCCCGTGCCCGCCAAGGCGTGAACCCCCGGACGCGAAGGAAGACCCCAATGAGCAACAGGACGTTCGTCATCGGCGTGGGGATGACGAAGTTCGAGAAGATCGAGACCCGTGACTGGGAGTACCCGGCCATGGTCGCGGAGGCCGTCGGCACGGCCCTCGCCGACGCCGGGATCGGCTACGACGCCGTGCGGCGCGCCGCCGCCGGCTACGTGTTCGGTCCCTCGACGGCCGGTCAGCGCGCCCTCTACGAGGTCGGGCTGACCGGCATCCCGGTCATCAACGTCAACAACAACTGCGCCACCGGTTCCACGGCGCTGATGCTGGCCAGGGAGTGGGTGCAGGCCGGCCTGGCCGACGTCGCGCTCGCGGTCGGCTTCGAGAAGATGACCAAGGACGCGCTGAACCCGTCGGGCGGCATGCCCAAGGTGACGACCGTGGACCGGCACCTCGAGGTGCTGGTCGGCACCCGCGGCTGGGCGAACGCGCCGATGACCGCGCAGTTCTTCGGCAACGCGGCCCGCGAGCACATGGAGAGGCACGGCACGACCGCCGCGCAGATCGCCTCCGTCGCGGTGAAGAACCACCGGCACTCGGTGAACAACCCGTACGCCCAATTCCGGGACGAGTACACGCTCGACCAGGTGCTCGGCGACAAGCCGATCCACGACCCGCTCACCCGGTCGCAGTGCTCGCCGACCTCCGACGGCGCGGCCGCGGCCGTCATCGTCAGCGAGCGGTTCGTCCGCGAGCACGGTCTGGAGGGCCGGGCGGTCGAGATCCTCGCCCAGGCGCTGACCACCGACACCGAGGAGGCGTTCGCCACCCGGTCGCACATCGACGTCGTCGGCACCCCGATGACCCGCGCCGCCAAGGAGTTGGTGTTCGCCGAGGCCGGGCTCGGGATCGACGACGTCGACGTGATCGAACTGCACGACTGCTTCTCGATCAACGAGATCCTCACGTACGAGGCGCTCGGCATGTGCCCCGAGGGAGAGGGCGGCACGCTCGCCGAGTCCGGCGCCACCACGTACGGCGGCCGGTGGGTCGTCAACCCGTCGGGCGGCCTGATCTCCAAGGGACACCCGCTGGGGGCGACCGGCCTGGCCCAATGCGCCGAACTGACCTGGCAGCTGCGCGGCGAGGCGGGCGCCCGCCAGGTGGACGGCGCCAAGGTCGGCCTGCAGCACAACCTCGGGCTCGGCGGCGCCTGCGTCGTCACCCTGTACGGCGCGGGCACGCTGAACGGCTCCGACACAGGAAAGGAGGGCTGAACCATGCCGATCGACGTCGACAAGGCGCTCAGCGCGCCGCCCTCGGTCCGCGAGATCAGCTGGACCGGGCGCGACGTGCTGCTCTACCACCTCAGCCTGGGAGCGGGCGGCACCGACGCCGGCCCCGAGCTGCCCTACACCTACGAGCGCGGCCTGCGCGTGCTCCCGACCTTCGCGATGGTCGCCGGGCAGGGCGTCTCCGCCGGGGACCGTGGTCCCACGGCGATGCACCTGCCCGGCGTCGACATCGACCTGCGCCGGATCCTGCACGCGGGCCAGGGCCTGACGGTCCACCGGCCGCTGCCCGCCTCGGGCACCGCCACCGTCACCTCGCGCGTGGCCCACATCTGGGACAAGGGCAAGGCCGCGGTGATCGTCATGGAGCAGTCCGCGGCCGACCCCGACGGCGGGCCGCTGTGGACCACCACCATGCAGATCTGGGCGCGCGGCGAAGGCGGCTTCGGCGGCGACCCGGGCCCGGAGACCCCGTGGGCCGCGCCGGAACGGAAGCCCGACCACGTGCTCGACTCACCCACCACCCCCGGGCAGGCCCTGCTGTACCGGCTCAACGGCGACCTCAACCCGTTGCACGCCGACCCGGAGTTCGCGCGGATGGCCGGTTTCGACCGGCCGATCCTGCACGGGCTCGCGTCGTACGGCATCGTCGCGAAGGCCGTCGTGGACGGTGTGCTCGACGGTGACGTGTCCCGGCTGACCGGCCTGTCGGTGCGGTTCGCCGGGTCGCTGTTCCCCGGCGAGACGATCCGGACCACGGTGTGGCGCGAGGGCGACCGGCTGGTGTTGACCTCGACCTGCCCGGAACGCGACGACGCGCCCGTTCTCACGCACGCGACGGCCACAGTGTCGCCCGCGGTGTCGTCCGCGGCGGCGCCGGAGGTGACGGCATGAGCGAGAGACTGGAGGAGCTCACCGCCAAGGCGAACAACAAGGGCGTGGACGCGGCCGTCGCCGCCGCCCGCCGGGTGATCGCCTCGCTGCTGCACGCCGGTGACGGCTCCGACGCCGAGATGACCGAGGTGGCGGACCGGTTGAACGCCGTCGCCGACTATCTGGACGAGCACGCTCCCGGCGTCGAGGAGCGGATGATCGACATGTGGCGGGGCGAGGGTGTGACCCGGCACGACCCGGTCACCGGGCCGGAGAACGCCATCGCGCCGCCGCTCCCGCTCACAGGCAAGGACGACGGCTCGATCGAGGGGGTCGTCGTCCTGGGCATGCCGTACCAGGGGCCGCCCGGGTTCGTGCACGGCGGCGTCTCGGCGCTGCTGCTCGACCACACGCTCGGCGTGGCGAACGCCTGGGGCGGGCCGTCCGGCATGACGGCCGAGCTGACCCTGCGCTACCACCGGCCGACGCCGCTGTTCGAGCCGCTGACCGTGACGGGACGCCAGATCTCCGTGGACGGCCGCAAGATCCGCACGACCGGCACCATCTCGGCCGGCGGCGAGCTGTGCGTCAGCGCGGAGGGCCTGTTCATCGCCAAACACCTCCCACGCCCCCGCTGACTCTCAATCAGCGGGTCCGGGGTTCGAGTCCCTGGCGGCGCACCAGCAAGAAGCCCAGGTTGGCATAGTTGACCTGGGCTTTCTTCATTTGGAGCCCAACTCAACGGCAGCCCATGCCCCATTGTGATCATGATGGTTGCTCGATGGCTGCTCGTCTGTCGTGATCTTGTTCGCGTGATGATCGTTTGCGGCATCCGGCATTCCCTCTTCTGGAGACATCGCTCGACAGGTCGTGCCCAGGCCCTCTCTGACAGGCGCATCTAGACGATCTTGTCGGAGCTTCGTCCGTCGGAAGATGATGGAGCATGCTCGACCACCGTTTCAGAGTGACCAAGTACGACCCGCGATTGAGAGACGCGAGCGGGGCCTTTGCCGGGGACGATTGGACCTCCATGGGTGAGATCGGCCAGACCTTCGACGGCCGCGTCCTCACCCGCCGGCGGTACGAGCAGGTGGAATCGGCCTATCTGATAGCGGTAGAGCTGTTCGCCCAAGCATCCGGGATCAACGAGTTGGTCGTACGCACTCCCGGACTGCACGGCACCAGCTCCGGGCGTCTTCTGACCGGCTACGGCCCGGAAGTATCCAACCTGTCTGCGGAAGAGTTCTATGACGGCCGCCCGGTCTCGCTTGCGGCGGGGCTGGAACTGGTCCGAGCGATGCTGCGCGAGGACGGTGTGTGGTGCCGCCTGGAGGCCGAAGGCCGCTTCAGTCTCGCGGTCGGCTGGGACTACTACCTCTATGTCAGCAGCCACCGGCCGTGCTCCCAGGCGGTAGACCAGGTGCGCGGCCTCGGGCTCTTCGTGGACGAAGGCTTCACCTCGCCCTACGACCTGGATCTCGAGGACCCGGTGCCACACCGGTCGGCGGATGCGGGGTTCTGGGCGGAGGTGGAACTCCTGGCAAGACGAACCGACGGGGAAGTGCCACTGCTTGAAATGTGGGCCTACAACGCATGGTGTTGGCACCTGGTAGCCCCTGGGGACGGGACCGCCCGTGTCCGTGCCGCGCTCAGACCTCGTGCCATGGTCACCGCCTTCATCGGTGCACCCGTGGCAGTGAACGACGGCAGCATGGTCGAGATTTCGGCACATGCTCGACGCTTGCTCGCTGAAGATTTCTCGGTCGCCGGCGTGATGTGCCTGATCGAAGACAAAGGCACTGGGCGACTCCGCCACGACTACCTGCTGGACGACGACAACCTTTCCAGCTGGCTGGAAACGGCCCGTGAAGCTGATCGCTGTGCCGTGTATCCAGCCGATGCGGATGACCAGCCTGGCGCGCTCGTCGCGGTCCTACCCGACGAAGACGGCATCGTTCGAGCACGCTGGGCATGACGCTCGCCAACGTCTTCGTCCGTCACCGGCTTAGGGCGTGTCCCGTGATCATGTGACTGGGTCGCGGAGCCAGATCCGGATCGAGGCAACATCGAGAGTGCCCTGGTAGATAAGCTCCCGCTTGTCGTACCGGGTCGCCACGGCGCGATTCTGGCGGAGCTTGTTGACGCAGCGTTCGACGGTGTTGCGCTCCTTGTAGCG
>NZ_JBFALK010000025.1:0-134590 GCF_040656155.1 Microtetraspora glauca | reverse complement strand
CCGACCAAGGAGGCGGCGAGCCTGACCAGGCAGCTCACCAACGGCGTGCTGGTCACCTACGGAGGCGACCTGCACGGCGCCTACCCGGCCGGCGGTCCCTGCATCACCCGTGTCGTCGAGGACTACATGGTGAACGGCAAGGTCCCCGCCAAGGGAACCTCCTGCCCCGCCACCTGATGGCAATACCCTGACACGTTTCGTACCGGCTCCCCTTTACGGTACGACGCGGCACCGACAACGGCCCATGGGTCAGGGGTTCCGCACACCCTGGAGAGATCGCGCCCGCCGCAAAGCCGCTCGCTCTCTCTGCTGCGGTACAGGCAGGGCGGTGATCAGAGAAAGGCCGGAACGTGTCCGAGCGAGTCACCTGGACCATGCGCCACTTCTCTCAGGCCAACCCAGAGGGAGGTCAGCAAGAAGATGTGCCGCGCTTCTCCGTAGAGTCGCCGACAGCATCGAGAACCTCGGAGACGTCGAGGTACACGACGTGATCATGCACACCGAGTTCCCCGGCGCGTTCGTGCAGCCCGGGAGTCCAGGCGCCCTGCCCACAGACAAGGACGCCGCCCGGCCGAAGGCACTCCAGTGCCCTGAGCCCGGCCTCGCCGCCGAACATCTGAATGACGATGTCCACATCGCGCACAGTGGCCGGCACGTCCACAGTGGTGTAGTCGATCACCTCGTCGGCGCCCAGCTCGCGTAAGAAGGCGTGTTTGGCCACGCTGGCGGTGCCGATCACGTGAGCCCCGTACGCCTTGGCGATCTGGACCGCCAGGTGCCCTACGCCGCCTCACGCGGAAGGTCGCCGCGTACCACGGTGATCAGTTCCGCAAGCCGGGCCGGCAGCAGGGCGGCGAACACTCCTCACTCCACCCCGAGCCCGCTTCCGCGACCGCCTCCGGGGTCGCCCGCGAGGCCGACCCGGCCTCGTGATGGTGTGGGCGACGGCGGGTAGTCGTCGACGGTCATGGAGTTGTAGAGGCGTGCGCTCGTGGTGGTGAGGCGGAGGAGGGCGCGGCCGGGCCCCGCGGGCAGTGCGGAGATCAGTCGGGCGCCCTGGGCCAGTCCCTGCACGCCGAGGCGTGAGGTGGGGATCAGGGTCTTCGCCGCGCTGAGCGCGGCCGCGCGGCCGCCACTCACGTGCTCCGCCATCGCGCGCTCGTAGGCGGGAAAGGCGCGCTCGTGGTCACCGCCCGCCCGCGCCAACTCCCCGGCGAGGACGTACGCGCCGACGACGGCCAGGCTGGTGCTGCCGCCGACGGCCGGGCCGGGGCAGTAGCCCGCGTCGCCGACGAGCGTCACCCTCCCCCGCGACCAGGTGTCCATGCGGAGCTGGGTGATCGAGTCGAAGTAGAACGCCGGGGTGCGGTCGAGCTCGTCCAGCCAGCGGTTCACGTCGGGGTGCATGCCGTCGAACGCACCGCGCAGCAGTTCCTTCTGCCGGGGCACGTCGTGGTGGTGGTAGTCGAGCTCGCGCTCGCTCCGGAACAGGAACAACGCCCGCGCGTCGCCGAGGTGCCGCGCGCCGTACATGCCGGCAGTGCGGCCGACGCCGACGTGGATGAGGAGCTCCCCGTCGAGCCCGGAGACGTTCGGCAGGGTCAGCACCCCGAGATAGGCCCCGATGAAGGCGCTGTAGCGGGACTCGTCGCCGAAGACCAGGCGGCGGACGTTGGAGTGCAGCCCGTCCGCGCCGACGACGAGGTCGAAGTGGCGCGGCGCGGCGTTCTCGAGGCGTCGTAGTAGATCTCACTCAGGTCGTCGCGCATGATCTCGACGTGCCGGTTGGAGGCGGCGCTGAAGATCTTGGAGAGGTCCACCCGGACGGGACGCCGTGCGCCCTCCCGGTGGACGGTCATCCGGTTGGTGCCGGTGGCCCGCTCCTCGACGCGCGGGAGCACGCCCATCTTCTCCGAGATGTTCATCGCGGGCCGGAACAGGTCGACCGCGTGGCCGCCGGTCTTGCGCAGAGTCGGCGCGCGCTCGACGACCGTGACAAAGAAGCCGTGCCTGGTGAGCCAGTACGCCAGCACCGGACCGGCGACGCTGGCGCCGGAGACGAGAATCCGCATGGCACCCCTCCTTGTCATTCAGTCCACCCGTACGGCGTGGATCGCGGTGAAGGCCAGCAGGGGGGTGGCGGTCCGCGGCGGATCCTCGAGTAAGGGCGAGTGCCCGAGACCGGGCAGCAACTCGACCTTCGCACCCGGAACAGCGCGGTAGTCGGAGGCGGATGAGGATCGCCATCTGCGGTCGTCCTCGCCGAAGATCACCAGTAGCGGCTTGCCCAGGACCGTCAGCCGATCCGGGAGCGCCTGCTGCTCCATGTAGTGGCGGGTGGCCTGCATCGTCGCGGTGAGCGTGTGGTAGGTCATGGCGCGCGCCTCGTCCAGGAGCTCTTGTGGGATCTGGTAGCCCGCGCGGCTGAAGCCGGTGCTCGCGAACTGGCGAAGCTGCTCGTCGGTCGGCGGCCACTGCGACGGTTCGAATGCGGCGGACTCCGATGCGATGAAGGCGTCCAGGCTGGGGCCGGTGTTGATGAAGGCGAGCGCGGTCACCAGGTCGTGGCGCTGTTCGGCGAGGGCGGTGGCGACCGCGCCGCCGCTGGAATGGCCGACGACCATGGCGTGCTCGACGCCGAGCCGGTCCAGGGCCGCGCCGACCCTGCGTGCCTGGTCCGGGAGCGCGTAGCTGCGGTCGGCCGGTTTGGCCGACCGGCCGTGCCCGAGCAGGTCGATCCGGATGACGCGGTGAGATCCGGTCAGCAGCGGAACCATCGGGTCCCACGATCGGGTCGAGGATGCGGACCCGTGGATGAGCAGGAGTGCGGGGGCGTCGCGGGGGCCGTCCTGGCACACGTAGATGTCGCCGTCGTCCGTGGGCAGGGTCGAACTCTCGGTGGCCTCGGCGCCGCCGTTCGCGTGCGGTCCGCCGTCAGAAACAGTCATGAGCCCACTGTCGCCGCCGGTACGCCCCGGCGGATTGGACAAATGTTCCCCTCCGTCGGCTCGCTAGCATGGGACGGTGCGGACGTTCGTGCACGATGCGGCTGTGTGGGGCGTCGCGTGCCCGCGGCGGCCCAGCCGGGTGGCCGGTGTCACGATGGCCGGGTTCCGTGTCCGTGACTTGGACGCGCTCCGAATGGTCCCGCACCCGGCCGTGACGCTGCTTGTGGAGTTCGGCGCCGGTTCGCCCGTCGTGGACGATGCCGCCGGGCGGCAGCAGCGGGGAAGTGTCGTGGCCGGGCCCGGGGTCGGGTCCGGAGGCGCGGTCTGGGCGCGGGGTGAGAACGTCGAGTGCGTGCAGGTGCGCCTGTCCCCGGTGATCGCACGCGCGGTTCTTGGCGTCTCCCCCGCCGACTTCGACGGCGCCGTGGTGGCCCTCGAGGACCTGTGGGGCCGGGAGGCGTCCCGGATCCGTGAGCGACTAAGCGATGTCTCGTCGTGGCAGGATCGCTTCGGGTTGATGGACGCGCTGCTCGCCCGCCGGCATGAGGCGGGGCCGCCGGTGGACCCGGAGCTGGCCTGGGCCTGGCACCGGATCGTCGGCAGCCGTGGCCTGACCCGGGTCGAGGGACTCGCGGCCGAGGTCGGGTGGAGCCGTAAGCGGCTGTGGTCCCGGTTCCGGTCGCAGCTCGGCCTGCCGCCCAAGCGCGCCGTGAAGCTGGTCCGCTTCGACCATGCCGCCCACCGCCTGGTCGCGGGTGAAGGCGCGGCCCGAGTCGCGGCCGACGCCGGCTACGCCGACCAGTCCCACCTGCATCGGGACGTCATGGCGTTCACCGGGGCAACCCCCGTGACCGTGGCCGGCGAGCCGTTTCTCGCCGTTGACGACATCGCATGGCCCAGCCGCGGAACACCCGCCAAGCCTCACGTCTCCGTGGATCTCCGGCTCGGTCGCCGACCGGAGGTGAGACGGCTACCGCTGTGAACGTCGCCGCGGTCACCTGCTCTGGGCGGGTCCGGCGCCGGTCGGGTCACCGTGCGTCGCCAATTGCGTCGCCAGACGCCGGAGGCGGCGCGGGCCGAGTCTTGGCCCAGTCCGGCGCTGTGAGCCCAGCCGGCATCAGAGATGCGTCGCGACGTCGAACAGCAGCGCCCGAAGCCATTCGATGAAGTACTGATCAGCCAGTCGGGGGTTCCAGACCATGTCGATCCCGAGCCCGGGAAGCGGGAACGGGAACTCCTCGATCCGCAGGTCGGCAAGTGTCCGCATGGCGGCGGCGACTCGGTAGCGAAGGAGAGCGACGCCGCCCGCGCGTGCGACCAGGAAAGGTACCAGCAGAAAGTCGGAGATCAACTGGCCGACACGGTAGGGGATCCCCTTCTCCTCCAGCACCGAATAGGGGAAGACCCGCCGATCAGTGTCGACGACGATGTGCGGCTGTGTGGTCAGCAGGTCGAGCGCGTTCGCGTCCGGTGGCGTGTCCGGTGAGGCCACCACCACACAGCGGTCGTTGTAGAGGCGCTCGCGCGGATACGGCGAGAAGTGCCCCTCGGAGAGCAGCACGACATCGACGCCCTTGTCCGTGAAGGTGGCCTCAGTCGGCACCGTGATCGTACGTAGACGCAACGTGGCGCGAGGAGCACGCTCGGCAATGAGCCGCGTCAGTTGAGGGCCGACGACGAACGCCGTGCTGTTCGTCATGGCGATCGTGATGACGCGCTGATCCGTGGCAGGGTCGAAGCAGGGGAAGTTCACGATGCGTGCCGTCTGTTGCAGCGCACTGCGCAGCGGCCCGATCAACTCCTGTGCCCGCGGGGTCAGGGTGACGCCTGCCCCCTGCCGGATGACGAGGTCGTCACCCAGCAGCCGCCGCATTCTCGTGAGGGCGTGGCTCATCGCCGGCTGTGACAGACCGACGCGTTCCGCCGCCCTGGTCACCGAACGCTCTTCCAGGAGCGCGAGGAGGGGCACCAACAAGTTGAGGTTGACCGATGCCAGCCGGTCCAACCCCGAACCCGTGGCGCCCTCTCCGTCGTGTCCCATCGAGAAGAACTTTATGCGGCTGCCTGACTCATACGACGCAGCCGGGGAATCGGCACCCGGTAGTTGAGCGCCGCGGCCACACCGGTCCCATTGCCGTGTGACCAGCGCATCAACGCCGCCCCGCCACCTGGCTCTCCGTCGACGTACGTCGGTTCCCCCTCTACCGGTAGATAGCCCACCGCCTTGAGGCTCAGCCCGAACTGCTCGGTCCAGAAGTACGGCTGGAACTGGAGCGGCGGCGCGTCGTCGCCGCGGACAAGTGCCCTGGCGGCGGCCTTCGCCTGCTCGATCGCACTGCTCCAGAGGGGGATGCGGCGCAGGCCGTACGGAGTGGGGAAAGCCGCGAGGTCACCGACGGCCGCGACGTCGGGCCGGACCAGCCCACGCGAGTCGACCGGGATGGCGCCCTTCGCCGCAAGTCCCGTGTCCGCGAGCCATTCCGTGTTGGGTGCGTCGCCGACGGCGGTCATGATCAGCTCCGCCTCGAGGACCGCGCCCTCGTCGAGGACGACCCGAGCACTCCCCTCACGGCCTTCGAGCCGTGCCGACCCGGTCTCGACGATGGTGAGCCCCTGGTCAAGCGCGGCCTTGACGAAGACGTCAGCGAGGTACGGACCGAGCTGGACGATCAGTGGCACGCCCTGGGAGACGAGGGTGACCTGGCAGCCGGCGGCCAGGCACCCCGAGGCGATCTCCATTCCGAGCGGGCCTCCGCCCACCACGATGACCGATGGCCTGGCCGCCAGCCGGCCGCGCAGGGACAGCGCGTCATCGAGTCCGCGCAGGGTGAGTTCCTCGGAAAGGTCGGACAACCGTCGCGCTCGCGAGCCGGTGGCCAGGACGACGCGATCGTACGGCAGCGCCGTGCCGTCGCCGAGGGTGACGAGCCGACGATCGAGGTCGAGTGCGGTCGCCCGTACGCCCAGAAGTTCGGTCGCCCCATGGCTGGTCGGCGGAAGCTCGTGCGACGACATGTCGACGCCGTCGAGCAGGAGCGCCTTCGACAGGGCCGGGCGGCTGTACGCCGAGTGCGGCTCGTCGCCGACGATGGTCAGCTCGCCGTCGAAGCCGGCCTCGCGGAGCGTGTCGGCCGCGGTCAGCCCGGCGATCCCGTTGCCGACGACAACGATGCGCTCCAGCGTGCCCCCGCTCATGCGATCCTCAGCGCCGCGACCGGACACACGCGCACAGCTGCGTTCGCCAGGGCGGCGTCGGCTTCATCGACCTCCTCGCGGTCCAGCACGAGCTCGCCGTCGTCATCGAGGTGCATGAGCTGCGGGGCGGCCTCCTCGCACAGGCCGTGGCCTTCACAGCGGGGGCGGTCAAGAACGATCTTCATGCGGGGATCACCTCCAGGATGGGGAGCTCCTCAATGCTCCGGGTGATGTTGCTGGGAACACGGACCTCGAGCCCGACGACGAGGCGCTTGACGCGCCGGGAAAGCGCTTCGATCACAGCGTGAGCCTCCAAGCGCGCGAGTCCCTGGCCCGCACAGCCGTGAGGGCCGTAGCCGAACGACAGATGGTCGACCGGATTGCGCTCGACGAGGAAGGCGTCCGGGTTCTCGTAGTGCCGGGGGTCGCGGTTGCCGGCGCCGAGCAGGACCGCGATCTGTGCGCCTGCCGGGATGACGGTCCCGTCGATGTCGACGTCCTTGGTGGCGCGCCGGCCCCAGGCGTTGACGGGAGGCCAGAAGCGCAGCACCTCGTTGAACGCCCCCGGTACCAGTGACGGGTTCTCGCGGATCAGGTCGAGCTGATCGGGGTGCGAGGCGAAGAGGGCGACGATGTTGCCGATCGCCGCCACGGTGGTGTCGACGCCGGCACCGAGGTACTGGTGGATGATGTGGCCAGCCGTGTCCGGCGGAATGGCGCCACGCGCCTCGGCGTCGAAGATGCCGCGACCCACGGACCCTTCGGCCAGGTCGGAGGCTTTGACCTGGGAGCACCATTCGTAGAGCTCACCGGCGATCGGGAAGCTCTCGGCCGTGCGCTGGTTCATCGGACCGATGACCTGCATGGCGGCCTGTCCCCAGCGCAGCATGTTGTCGCGCACGTGGCCCGTAAAGCCGATCAGGTCCGCGACGACCTCCAGCGGAAAGGCCCGAGCGAGGGCGGAGATGGCCTCGAAGGAGCCCTTCTCGACGAGCTCGGCGACGAGAACGTCCGCCTTTGCCTCGATCCGGCCCTTGAGACCGCGCAGCGCACGCGGTGAAAGGTTCTCGGTGAGCGTGGCGCGCAGCTGGGTGTGCACCGGCGGATCGGATGCGAGCGAGGTGCCGGTGAGCGCCTCGTTGGCCATCGGATTGAACGCGATCGAGGTCGAGGAGAACGACTCCCAGTCCGGGAGTGCGTCACGGATGACGGCGTACCGCGTCAGCGCGTAGACATCGTTCTTCCGGAGGTGGACGACGGGACCCTGCTCCCGCAGTTCGGCGTAGACGGGATACGGGTCGAGTACGACCTCGTCTGCGAAGAGGTCGACGTCGGAGGTGGGCGGGGTGGTCATGCCCTCAGTGAAG
Source organism: Microtetraspora glauca (assembly GCF_040656155.1). NCBI lineage: Bacteria > Bacillati > Actinomycetota > Actinomycetes > Streptosporangiales > Streptosporangiaceae > Microtetraspora > Microtetraspora glauca. The sequence goes on along the minus strand of NZ_JBFALK010000025.1, from coordinate 127,080 downwards.
TGGCTGGGCCTCACATCGAGCAAGTGAATGATTTACATGCTATTACATGCATGACATTCATGTGCCACACGGACTGGAAGACCCTCCGACGCCCATGTCGTCACTCGGCACCGGCCTGACGGGTGGCCGGTTCAGCGCGTCCGCGCAACTCTCAGACGATCGTTTTTCGTGGTGTCCATTCATTGATTCCATGCAAAAGAATAACTCCCGCGACCGCAGCCACAGGGTGCCGTACACCCTGACGGGTGCACAACTCGACCTAAGGTGCCGACCTGCGCGTACATGCCCGATCGCCTCGTTGGTCAGCAGTTCTACACATCAGCGCTTCTGCCCGCAGCACATAGCCAAATAATCCAGAATAATCGACAGCCTTGACAGCAGACCTGCCTATGCCAACCTTTCCTCCATATGATGCAGTATTGCGATTGTATACCGGGAATTCCACAACCTTGCTTCCCTACCTACCGAGCTCGACTCAGCTTTCGAGTAGTGCATAATCGAGGCCCTGAACCCGCTATGTGATTGTTGCCCTCACGATGTCTAGCGTCGCGGCATGACGACGCACGGGACCCGGACGGCTCCGGCGGGCACAGGGGCGACGAACAGTTCCCGCTCGTCCCTGCCGCTGTGGCTGCCGGCCCTCTTCCTCCTGGCATTCTCCTTCGGCACCGACGACCTGATCATCGCAGGCATCCTCCCGGACATCTCCCGGGACCTGGATGTCTCGGTCGCGACGGGCGGCCGGCTCGTGACCGTGTTCGCGCTGACGTTCGCGCTGGGGGCGCCGGTCGCCGCCTTCCTGACGGCCCGGCTGCCCCGGCGGCGGGTGCTCATCGGGGCGGCCGCCGTGTTCGTCCCCGCCAACGTCGGGGCGGCCCTGTCCCCGGCGTACGGCCCGCTGCCGGTGGCTCGGATCATCTCAGGGCCGGCCGCCGCGACAGCCTCCCCCGCCGCCTTCGCCATCGCGGCCACGGCCGCACCCGAAGGGCGTCAAGGTGAGGGGCCCCGCGTTCTCCGGACAGCTTCCTGGCGATCACTAACTCGTCGGTGAAGGTGGGCGGCAGCCGTACGTCGACGATGGCGACGTCCGGCGTGTGGGTGACCAGGGCGCGCAGCATCGAGGGCCGTTGTCCACCGCCTCGATCACGTCGAAGCCGTGGACCGTGAGTATCTGCGCCATGCCCTCCCGCAGCAGCGCGAGGTCTTCGGCGATCACAACACGCACGGCAACTCCATGGTCACTAGGGTCGGTCCGCCCATCGGGCTGCTGATGTCCAGCGCCCCGCCGAATGCGGCGGGCCTGCGCTGCAGCCCGCGCAGGCCGCTGCCGCCCTCGGGGTCGGCGCCACCTCGGCCGTTGTCGCCCTTTGGTTGCTCATTGTTTGCTCGCGGGCACGGATCGGGCAATGAACGTCCAGAACATGGTCATGGTGGCGGCAGCGGAGTGCGTCTCGCCATCCGGGTCAGGCGGGCAGGGAGGCCAGCCAGCCGGTCAGGATCTCGTTGACGTCCTCGCGGCGCTCCTGCTGGATCCAGTGGCCGCAGCCGTCGAGTATGCACGAGGAGACCAGGCCCGGAAGGGTGGCGGGGTATGCCGCGATGGCGTCGGCCATCCACGCGGTGGAGGCGTCCAGCGCGCCGCCGATGAACAGCGACGGCTGAGTGATGGGGGCGCCGTCGAAGTCGGCGAGGTCCTCCCAGTCCCGGTCCATGTTCCGGTAGCGGTTGAGCGCCCCGGTCAGGCCGGTTCGCTCGAACTCCGCAGCGTAGACATCGAGATCGTCCTCGCTGAGCCAGGCGGGCAGCCGACCGGAGGGGAACCGGTCGCGCAGCCTCCCGCCCCTGGATACGAAGTGCGGGTCCGGGGAGCCGGTGGGCGGCATGGTGTCGGCGGACAGGGCGGCGTAGATGCCGGCGAGCCAGCCGCGGACGTCCGGTTCGATCTCGGCCTCGGCCCGGCCGGGTTCCTGGAAGTAACTGACGTAGAACTCCTCCTCGCCGCCCATCCGCGCGAATACCTCGCTGGGCCGCGGCCCTCCGCGTGGGGCATACGGCACGCTCAGCAACCCGACCGCGCGGAAGACGTCGGGCCGGACGAGGGCGGAGTTCGCGGCGATGGTCGCGCCCCAGTCGTGGCCCACGATCACCGCCGTCTGCTCACCCAGGGCATGTACGACGGCGACGTTGTCCTCGACCAGCTCCAGCATCCGGTACGCGGCCACGTCCTCAGGCTTGGAGGAGCGGCCATAGCCCCGAACATCGACGGCGACCGCCCGGAAGCCGGCCGCGGCCAGCGCCGGCAACTGGTGGCGCCAGGAGTACCAGGACTCGGGGAACCCGTGCACCAGCAGCACCAGCGGCCCGAAGCCCTGCTCCACCAGGTGGATGCGACCAGCAGAAGACGAGACCAGGCGATGTGTGACCTCGGCGGCGGGACCGGACTGCGACATCTATCCCCCAAAGCTTGTGATCCTCATGCGCCGGGTGCGAAACACAGTCGTCGCGCCGGCCCATGGTCCTTGGGGCTATCATCCGCTGTGCGGTGAAGCCGCCGTGAATCGCTTTGCCACTCCGGCAAACCCGTTCTGGGAGATGGTGACGCCGCCAGACCGCTGGCCGACTGGCCCGCGCCCACTACCGATGTGGGCGGCCAGCCTGGAGGAGGCATTCACCGGTCACATCACTGGAAGGTGCGGCGGTAGACCTGGGGGCTGACGCCGGCTATCCGCTTGAACCTGTCGCGGAAGGCGGTGGGAGAGCCGAACCCGACCTGCAGGGCGATGCGCTCGATGGAGTGCCCGGTCGTTTCGAGGAGATGCTGAGCCTGGCGGACGCGGGCGCGATGGAGCCACTGCAGCGGAGTCGTGCCGGTCTGCTCGCGGAACCGGCGCATCAGGGTGCGCGTGCTCATGCCGGCATGCTCCGCGATGTCGTCGAGGGTCAGTTCACGACCGGCATTGTCCTCCATCCAGCGCAGGACCGGCTCCATGACCGATCCCTGGGGAGTGGGCGGCTGGTCGTGGACGATGAACTGCGCCTGGCCGCCCTCACGTTCCAGGGGCATCACGGACAGCCGGGCGGCATGGGCCGCGACGGCGGAGCCGTAGTCGCGGCGGATCATGTGCGGGCACAGGTCCAGTCCGGCGGCGGCGCCCGCGGAGGTGAGGATCTGCCCGTTGTCGACGTAAAGCACATCGGGGTCGACGTCGATGTCGGGATAGGACTCGGCGAGACGGACCGCGGCCAGCCAGTGGGTGGTGGCGCGCAGGCCGTCCAGCCCCCAGGGTGCCCGCAGGGTGAACAGCCCGGCGTCGACCGGGGACTCGGCGGCGCAGCCGCGCACCCGGTACCCCGGCCGCCCGCTCGGGAGACGGGTACGACTCTTCGCAGTTCAGCCGTACACGTGCGTTCGTGGGCGGTATCAGAGGCCGTTGGCGATAATCCGGTGAAAGTTGGCATTCCTGCCACTGGCTGCCTAGAGGGGCCACTGACTAGCGTCGGCGCCGGCTCCCATAAGGGACCGCCAGATCCGCAATAGAACGGAAGGCCCGATTGCACGCCCAAGTTGTCCTCTTCGATGGATTCGATCCGCTCGACGTCATCGCCCCGTTCGAGGTCCTCTATGCGGGCGGTGCCGCGTCAGGTGGCGCCCTGACCGTCGAACTCGCCTCCGCGGAAGGCCCCCGCGAGGTGCCCAGCGGTACGGGTGGCCTCACGCTCAGAGCGACCGCCCGGCTCGATCCCGGAAAGGCCGACCTCATCCTCGTCCCCGGCGCATCCGGACGCGTCACCGAGACTGGCGACGAGGACGGCGACCACGATGGTGGCACACATGGTGGCGAGGAATCTGGCGATGGCGGCACTCCCGGGGCCGCTGGGGACGAGAGCATCCCAGTGCTGCTCGGGCGCACTCTGCGAACCGACCTGCCCCGCCTACTCAAGGACGCCATGGATCGGCCCGACCTGACCGTGGCGACCGTCTGCGGCGGTTCCCTCATCCTAGCCATGGCCGGGCTGATCGAGGGCCGGCATGCCACCACCCACCACTTGGGCATGGACCTCCTCGACGCCACCGGCGCCGTCAGCGTGCCGGCGCGTGTCGTGGACGACGGCGACCTCGTGACCGGCGCGGGCGTCACCTCCGGCCTGGATCTCGCCCTCTACCTGCTCGAACGCGAGCTCGGCCCGCGCATCGCGCACGCCGTGGAGCAGTTGTTCGCCTACGAGCGCCGTGGCGTCGTCTGGCGCGAGCACGGACCGGCTCCCGCCGCACTCTGACGCCTGAGCCCCTTCCACCCGAACCCGAAACGAAGTCAGGAGTCTCGCATGCCCGTCGAAGGAACCTGGGATCTCAACGTCCGCACCCCGATCGGCACGATGGAGGCCGTCCTGGACCTGCATGTCCAGGAGGGCACCCTGTACGGCACGGCCATGGGGGCCGGAGAGGCGGTGGAACTCAGGGACATGGCCCTCGACGGCGACCGTCTCACCTGGATGCAGTCCATCACCACGCCCCTGCGCCTGAACCTCGCCTTCGATGTGACCGTCGACGGCGACAGCATGACCGGCACGTCGAAAGCCGGCCGCCTGCCGTCCTCGAAGGTCACCGGCCGCCGTCGGCAGGCCTGACACCCGGAGCCCGGCGTAACGGCGATCTGGAACTGACGACTGCGGCGCGCCGCTCCATCACCCGGTCCTGAGGTTCTTGTTGTATTCCTCGACCAGCTTGAAGAACTCGGATTCCGAGTCGGCGAACTTCGTGATGCCCTTCTCCGGATCGGTCAGCACGAACCACAGCCAGCGGCCGACGGCCGGGTTCAGGGCCGCCTCGATGGCGTCCGCGCCCGGGTTGCCGATGGGGCCGGGCGGCAGGCCGAGACGCGCGAAGGTGTTGTACGGCGACCTGCTCCTGAGATCCTCGTTCGAGGCCTTGATAGCGAACTTGTTCAGGCCGTACAGGACCGTGCTGTCCAACTGCAGCTTCATCTCGGGCGTGCGGTTCAGCCGGTTGTAGATGACCCGCGCGACCTTGGGCATGTCGTGCTTGTCGTGCGACTCGGCCTGCACGATGCTGGCGATGGTCATGATCTCCCGTGGCGTACGGCCGACACGCTTGGCGCCTTCCACCAGGTTGGTGTCCTCGGCGACGCTCCTGAAGCGTGTCACCATCGCGGCGAGGATCTCCTCCGGGCTCGACGTGGGCGAGACCTCATAGGTCGCGGGGTGGGCGAATCCTTCCAGCGCGCCCTTGGCGTAGGCGGGAAGGCCGAGCGCTTCACCGTCCTTGGCGGCCCGCTCGAACTCCTTCAGCGGCTTGCCGGTGGCGGTCGACAGATCCTTCAAGACCTGGGAGAGCCGCAGTCCTTCGTTCACCGTCACGGTGATCCGGGTCTCCGCACGCGTCTCGCCGGAGCCCTGCCCCGCGAGAACCCCGGGGGCCGCCGTCCGGGAGGACAGGCCCTGGACCGCGAACGTGGATCCGACCGCCATCACGGCGACGGCTGCCGCCGCCGCCAGCGCGAGGCCGCGGCGACGGGATCGGCTCCCGTTGACGTGGAGGAACCGGCCGGGCGGGGGTGGCTGCTCCTCATGAGCCATGTCGGAAAGAGTCTCGCGCAGCAGATCCTCGATGTTCATCCGAACTCCCTTACGGTGCTCAGTTCAGGCGCCGCCTTCTTCAGGCGCTCCAACGACCGGTAAATCTGGCTACGGACCGACCCCACCCTGAGGCCGAGCAGCCGGGCGATCTCGGTCTCGGACAGGTCTTCGAAATAGCGGAGCACGAGCATGGTCCGCTGCCGGGGTGTCAACCGGGCGAGAGCCGTACGCATCACCACGCGAAGGTCCACCATCTCGGCGTGCTCCCCGCCGATCTGGTCGGGCAGCCATCCGGTGGGCACTTCCGCGACGCGGGAACGGCGCCGCCACCAGCTCACCTGCTCGTGGTACATGACACGGCGGACGTAACCCTCGATGGACGCGGGATCCCGCAGGCCGCGCCACTTCGCGGCCGTCTTCGCCAACGCCGACTGCACCAGGTCCTCGGCGGCGTGCCGGTCACCGGTCAGCAAGTACGCGGTGCGGAACAGCGCCCCTGATCGATCGATGACGAATTCCCGGAAGTCCGCCTCGAATCCTGGATCCACCTGTCCTCCTCGGAGTGTCACCAAGCAAGGACGTGGCCAGGGCGTCGATCTATGCCGGCATGGCCGAACTGATCTGCATCAAGGGCCGCATGCCCTGGACTGCATCATCTACCTCCTCCACTTGCGGGCCTCAGCCTGAAACGACCTTTAAGGCGAAGGGCGCGGAGTGAGCTCTCGACGAGGACGCGGTTCTGGATCGGTGCCGCCCTCCCTGTCGACCACGGCCCAGGAGCGCCGGCCGGCAGAAGTTCCGGATCATGAGCAGGTAGAAGAGGCGGGGAGGCACAAGAACTGATCTTGCCTGACCCACCGTCTCAGATCGATCCGCAGGTCAAGCCCCCTGTGACGGCTTTGAAGCGGTACAGGCCGAACGGCTACCGCGACGTCCTGGGCTTCGTCACCCTCCTCCTCCAACGAGCCGGTTAATCCACGTTCGAGACGTCGCCCGCGACGACTACCAATCCGGTGAGCGAAATGTCTCGTACTTTGGGCTGATTGTGGGGGGTGGGGGCTCTCGTACCATGACTTCGTGCACGGCCTTATTCGCTCCGTGTGGCACGAGCCCCGTTCCCCCAACGCACCGCGGCGGGTGTGGCGAGACTGGGTGCTCGTGGGGGTGTTGCTGCCGGTCGCGCTGCTCGAAGGAGTGGTGCGGCCGGATATGCCCTCACGGGTCATTTCGGTGGGCCTCGCGGTCGGGCTGGTGCCCACCTTGTTGTGGCGCCGCACCCAGCCGCTGCTGATGGTCGTGATCGCGTTCGGCGTGTCGGGTGTGGCCCAGGTGCTGGCGGGTGGCGACTCGCCCGAGTCCAACACCATGATTTATCTGCTTCTCCTGCCCTATGCGCTGTTCCGGTGGGGCTCCGGGCGAGAGGCGATCATCGGATTGGGGATCATCCTCGTCAAAGCCACGTTCTCCGTGGTTGTGGACTATCCCGGTCCCGCCGACACCGCCGCCGCCTTCGCCGTCGTGTTCTCGGTGGTCGCCGTGGGAGCGGCGTTCCGGTACCGGACGAGGGCGCGGACGCGGGAGCTTGACCAGATCAAACTGCTCGAACGTGAGCAACTGGCCCGAGATCTGCATGACACCGTCGCCCATCACGTCTCGGCGATGGCGATCCGGGCGCAGGCAGGGTTGGCGACGGCGGCGTCGCGGCCGGACGCCGCCACCGAGGCGTTGCAGGTGATCGAGGCCGAGGCGGCCCAGGCGCTCGCCGAGATGCGCGCCATGGTTCACGTCCTCCGCCGGAACGCGCCCGCGGACCTGGCGCCTGGGCGGAGCATCGCCGATCTCTCCCAGCTCGAAAGCCCGGGACAATCCGGCCCGTCCATCCAGGTGGAGATCGAGGGCGACACCGTCGGCCTCTCCCCTTCCGTCGAGGCCGCGATCTACCGCCTCGCCCAGGAGTCGGTCACCAACGCCCGGCGCCACGCCCGGCACGCCACCCGCGTCCTGGTTCGGGTCAGCGCCGACGACACGTCGGTCCGTCTGTACGTGAACGATGACGGCGATCCGGTTCGCCCCGCGGGGACACCTGGCTACGGGATCACCGGCATGATCGAACGGGCCGACCTCCTCGGGGGGACCTGTGTGGCGGGCCCCGGTCCCGACCGGGGATGGAGTGTCACCGCCGTGCTGCCGCGTACCGGAGTGGCCAGGTGAGCATCCGGGTGCTGGTCGCCGATGACCAGGAGATCGTCCGTACCGGACTGGTGATGATCCTCAACGCGCAGCCGGGGATCGAGGTGGTCGGCGAGGCCGCCGACGGGCGGCGAGCGGTCGAACTCGCCCGGCGGTTTCGGCCGGATGTGTGCCTTTTCGACATCCGGATGCCGGTGCTCAACGGCATCGAGGCCACCCGGATGCTCGCCGGGCCCACCGTCGACGACCCACTCGCCGTCGTGGTCATCACCACCTTCGACCTCGACGAGTACGTCTACGCGGCGCTGCGCGCGGGAGCCCGGGGGTTCCTGCTGAAGAACGCCGGCGCCGAACTGCTCTCCCAGGCCGTTCACGCCGCGGCGGCCGGTGACGCCCTCATCGCTCCGAGCGTCACCGCCCGCCTGCTCACCGCCTTCGCGCACGCCGGGCCCGCCGCGCCGCCGGCCCGTCCCATCGAGGCGCTCACCGAGCGTGAGGAGCAGATTCTCCTCACGGTGGCCCGGGGGCGTACCAACAGTGAGATCGCTGACGAACTTCACATCTCACTCAGCACCGTCAAGACCCATATCGCCAGCCTGATGGCCAAGCTTGGCGCCCGGAACCGGGTGGAGATCGCCATGTGGGCGTACGAGACCCATCGGGTCAGGAACTAGGGTCTGCGGATGATCCACTCGGCCACGGCGAGGTTGATGATCCATCCGGCGGCCACGAGCAGGGCTCTGGGGATCTCGGTGAGGGGGCCGACGAGGAGCATCCAGGGAAGCTGGGTGAACGCCTGGGTGCCTGCGGCCGTGCCGATCGCGTAGGCGCGGATCATCCAGGCGCGGTGGCGGCGGAAATCTCTCCGCCGGATGGCGGCGAAGCCGAGCACGAGGGAGGCCGCCATCGCCGTGCCGAACACGAGCCGGAACACCGCGAGGAGATCGCCGTCGCCTTCCGGGCGAGGATAGAACACGGTCATCCACAGGCCGGAGAGTGCGGCGACAAGTCCGCACAAAACGAGAACCCGTCCTGCCATGCGGTGCCAGCCCGGCCTCCGACGACGGAATTTCTTCGCGAACTGGAAGGCGCCCACCATGCCGTAGAGCGACGCTCCGATGATGTGTAACACCACGGGTAGCGGTGTCGCGAAGAATCGCGCGTTAGCGGGGGTGACCGCCGCGTCACCCGCCAATTCCCCCAGACGCAGCGCACCGGCGACCACCGGAATCACGCTGAGCATGATCAGGCCGGCGGGCCCCATCCATCCGGGGACTTTGGCGTCCCGTCCGCCGGGCTGTACCTTTCGGGGTTTGGTGCCCCTCACACTGCTTTCGGTCATGAGGGGATCGTGGCTTCTTCGCCCATGTTCGCTCATCACACGAACGGCCCGATTCAGGTCAGCCGATCGTTCAGCGATCAGGCGTACTTTCGGCCGATTTGGTGGTCTGGCCGCGTTCCTTAGCCTTTTAACTGCCTCCGCACCCGCACTGACTCGCATAAGGAGATGGCGATGAAGGCGTTCGTCTCACGCTCGTACGGGCCACCCGATGTCCTGACGCTTACCGAAATCCCCGTCCCCGTTCCTCGCGACGACGAGGTCCTGGTCCGGGTACGTGCCAGCTCCGTCAATCCGTACGACTGGCATAACATGCGCGGCGAGCCGTACCTGGCCCGCCTGATGCCCGGCGGCCTCGCGCTCCGCACCCCCAAGATCACGATCCTGGGCGCCGACATCTCCGGCCAGGTCGAATCCGTCGGCAGAAACGTCACGGAATTCCGCCCCGGCGACGACGTCTTCGCCGTCATCAGCGGTGGCGGCTTCGCCGAATATGTCTGTGTCCGCGAATCCGACCTCGCCCCGAAGCCGGAGAACCTCTCGTACGAGGAGGCCGCCGCGGTTCCCATGGCCGCCAACACCGCGCTCCTCGCCCTGCGCGACGAGGGTCATATCCTGCCCGGCCAGCGTGTTCTCATCAACGGCGCGTCCGGTGGGGTCGGCACGTTCGCCGTGCAACTCGCCCGCGCCCTCGGCACCGAGGTCACCGGCGTCTGCAGCGCCCGGAACGTGGACCTGGTCCACTCCCTTGGCGCGACCAAGGTCATCGACTACACCACCCAGGACTTCACCCGCGAGACCCAGCGCTACGACCTGTTCCTGGACATCGCCGGAAGCCGACCGGTCTCCGTCGCCCGCCGCACCCTGCGCCCCAAGGGGGCCTACGTGGTGGTCGGCGGCCTGCCCGGTCGCTGGATACAACCCATGGGCCACGTGCTCTCCGCCCTGGCGGCATCCCGCTTCGCCGGCCAGCGGATATCGGTGGCAGACGCCCTCAAGTGCCCCAGCCCCAAAGAGAACCTGCGGACGTTGAGCGCGTTCCTGAACGACAAACGAGTGGTCCCGATCATCGACCGTCACTACCCCTTCGAAGAAATCCCCAGGGCGATCGGCTACCTGGAGGAGGGCCACACCCCCGGCAAGGTCGTCATCTCCGTCTGAGCGGCGCTTTGCGTGCCCTGCCGCGGCTTCTCGTTCGGTTGTTCCTTGTTTTTCGCGAGTACGCCCGCCGAGGGCCACCTTCGTCACCTGGGGTTGTCAGGCGAACTGCCGGGTCAACTGCTTGAAGGCCGTCAAGCCACGTCAGGCAAACAGGCGGAGCCGGGGAGTGCCGTTCGCGGCTCGGCTTCACGCCCGCCGGCGAGGTGCTTTCACACCACGGCGAGCCTTACGCGAACCAGATGATCGCCTGCCCATGCGTCCGGGTCCAGGCGAGCGGCGTCCCGTCCAGCGCGAGCACGTTGTGCAGCGCCGCCCCTGGCGGCTTCGGCAAGGCGTCATAGGGCAGTACGTCCGGGGCCTCGTTCGAGACCCAATGGCCGGGCAGCCCGCGTACCACCTCGGCGAACGCCTCTCTCCGAGGTATCGGCACCTGGTACAGCACGGAGGTATGGAACACCACCAGCGTCGCGTGGGCCGGCGCCTGTGCGGCCAATGCAGGAAGATCGTCCACCAGGTCGCCACGTACGAGCAGCGGCGGCTCGGCCGCGGCGACGGCCGCCGCGGCCCGCAACCGTGCGCGGCGGTACGCGTGCTCCGGCCAGATGAGGGCGTCGAGCCACGCGACGTCCGCGGGATCCGCCACATCCAGCGGGTTCAGATCCAAACCGGCCCGCCACACCACATCGGGTACGCGGGTCGGTGGCACCACCCCTGTCGCCGCGCACTCAAGGACCGGTTCGCCGGAGCCGATCACATGGTCGCCGTAGCGGTAGGCGTACCGGTCGGGGTAGAGGCACAGCCCGGCGGAGGCCCCGACCTCCAGCAACGCGAGCGGCTGCGGCAACGCGGCCAGCACCGGCAGCAGTACGGCACACCGCCCGGCCTCGTTCGTCTGCGTGGCCCTGGTGCCCATCTCCGCCTCGATCGCCGCCCAGTTCCCCACCGTGTAGTCGTGGAACGCGGCCGGATCCTCGACGGGGCCCGCGAGGAAGCGCACGACACCGAACAGCAGGTTCGGCTGCCGCTTGATCGGCGGGAGCGTGTCGAGCAGGGCGAGCACCTCGTCGTCCCGGGAGACCGCCAGCGCCAGGCGCTCGTAGGTCGGCGACGCTCCGCGCGCCTCGTACGCGGCGAACTGGGCGTACTTCGCGGCGGTCGTCATGCCCCAATGATCGCGCCCCGTCATCTCCCGCACCATGACGAGGCGGCGACATCAGACCCGTGCTCTGCGCGATCAGCCGTCCGGTCCGCCAGCCGAGGGCCATGAACCTCGGAGCCACGGTCTTATCCGAAAGCGACTCTCACTGACCGCCGGGGCCGGCCCCGATCCAGCCTGCCGCGCCCACGCAAGCCTCGTTGCCCTCGGGGTCGGCCAGCACCCAGTGCGACGGTGCGTAAGCGTCGGATACCAGGCGGCCGCCGGCGGCGATCGCCGCCGCTATCCGTGCCTCGGCCTGGTCGTATGGCACCCAGACGTCGATGTGGACCCGGTTGCGCTGCGGGCGTGGGGCGTCCATCTGCTGGAAGTAGAACGGCGCCCCACGGCGTTGCGGGTCGATCAGGTCTTCGGGGCTGTTCGCGCGGTCCTCATAGCCGAGCAGCGCACGCCAGAACGGCACCACGTCGGAACCGGCAAGGGCATCGATGGTGACCTGGACGGTCTGCACAGCCGACGGATCAGCAGGGATGTGCAGCGTGCGGGCCACTTCCGAGATCTGCCGGGCCAGCTCGACGTCCTGCTCGCTCAGCCCGTAGAAGTCCGCAATCGTGATCAGCCGTACGGTCACGCCTCCGTAGCGCAAGTCAACGTCAGGATGACCACTCCCTACGCCGGGCAGCGCGCTGATCGCCTGCACGAACGTGGCCCCGGCCGTGAACGACCCGGTACGGAAGTAGGCACACGCCCCCTCACCCAGCACACGCCAGTCCTCCAGGCCGTCGATCTCATGAAACTGCTGCGGCCTGATCCGGGGGATTTTGTCGTCAACGTCAGTCATCTGGGCAGCGTAGCCAGGCCCGGCAAGCTACGTTCCCTCAGGCTTCGGAACTACTACGGGAAGATCTCCGGTGAACGCTCTTCCTGGTGGATCGCCTGGTGGTTTCTCGGTACGGTCGCGGCGCGGCTGGTCATCGTCTGGCTCTACGACGGCGACGGCGGGAGCGTGTTGTCGGCGGTGGTCTTCCACGCCATGGTGAATGTCACGCAGTCGGTGCTGCCGGGCTTCACCTCGAACACACTCCTCGTCGCCTGCACCGCGCTGGTCACCACCGTGCTGGGCGTGGCACGGCTCACCATGACCCCGAGACGCTGTTCGCCGTCACCGTGACCGTGGGCGTTTCGAACTCAGAGAGTTCAGCGCGGGGTGATGGGGAGGAGATGTCAGGAGCTGCGCGGGGCCACCAGTCCGGATTCGTAGGCGAGGACCACGAGGTGGGCGCGGTCACGGGCATGGAGTTTGACCATGGCCCGGTTGATGTGGGTCTTCGCGGTCAGCGGGCTGATCACCATGCGGTCGGCGATCTGGTCGTTGGACAGGCCATGCGCGACCAGGACGACGGCTTCGCGTTCGCGGTTGGTCAGCGCCCTCAGCACCGTGTCGGCGCCCGGGTGAAGCGGCTGGGAGACGTAGCGGTCGATCAGCTTGCGCGTGATCGACGGTGCGAGGAGGGCGTCACCGCGTGCGGCCACGCGGACGGAGTGGAGGAGGTCCTCCGGCAGGATGTCCTTGACGAGGAACCCGGCGGCGCCGGCGCGCAGCGCGTTGAAGACGTACTCGTCGAGGCCGTAGTTGGTCAGGATGACGACGTGCACCCGGTCCAGGGCCGGGTCCGCGGCGATGCGCCGGGTCGCCTCGATGCCGTCGACGACCGGCATCTGGATGTCGATGAGCACGATGTCGGGCAGGTGCTGCTTGGCGAGGGCCAGGCCCTCCTTGCCGTCGGCTGCTTCGGCCACCACCTCGATGTCGTCTTCGAGGTCGAGGAGCGCGCGGAATCCGCTGCGAATGAGCGGCTGGTCGTCGACCAGCAGGACACGGATCATGGCGTTCGGTCCACTGGAAGCTCGGCTTGGACGGTGAAGCCGCCCTCGTCGCGGGGTTCGGCGCGCAGGCGGCCGCCGAGGGCGGTGACGCGTTCGTGCATCCCGAGCAGTCCGATGCCGGGCATCGGGGCCGTGCCCGGCGCGGCCTTGCCGTCGTCGTCGACGCGTATGGCGAGGGCGTCCGGACGGTAGTCGATCCGGACCGAGGCCGTGGTGGCGGCGGCGTGGCGGGCCACGTTGGTGAGCGACTCCTGAACGATGCGATAGGCGGTCCGGTCCACCGCGGCCGGCACGTCGCATCGTTGTCCTTCGAGTGTCAGCGTCGTGTCCAGCCCGCTCGTGCGTGCCCGTTCCACCAGTTCCGGTACGTGATCGAGGCCATGCGGCGGGGTCGTGTCGTCGTCGCGCAGCGCCTCCAGGGTCGCTCGCAGTTCCCGCATCGCCTCCCGACCGGCCTCCTGGATCGCCAGCAGAGCCTCCGGAACCTGCTCACCGCGCTTGCGGGCCACGTGGACGGCGACTTCGGCCTGCACCTTGATGACCGAGATCTGGTGAGTGAGCGAATCGTGCAGTTCCCGCGCGATGTGCAGCCGCTCCTCGTCGGCGCGGCGCCGCGCGGTCTCCTCCCGGGTGCGCTCGGCCTCGTCCGCCCGCCGCTCGGCCTGCCGCAGCGCTTCCCCTGCGGCACCCGCAGCGATCAGCCAGGCCACCTCCAGGGCGCCTCGGGCCCGCGCGAACGCCTCACCCGTGTCGTGTAGGCCCGAGGCCAGGGCCGCGAGCGGGAGAGCGGCCAGCAGGGTCACGCTCGCCGCCGCCGTGACGATGCGGTGTCCCGCCCGCACGGCGGCGTACACCGCGAAAAGGTACGCGACGGCAGGCACGTCGAAACCGGCCGCCTGGTAACCCACCGTGCACAGCCCGGTGACGGCCAGGACGGGAACCGGAGCGCGGCGGCGCGCGGCCAGCGCCAGGCCGCCAGATGTCAGTAGCGCGTAGCCGAGCAGGTCGAGGTTCGTGGCGGAGTGCTGCCCGGACAGCCCGGTGACCAGCAGCGTCGCCGCCACGCAGACGGCGATCGCCCAGTCTCTGACACCGGCCCGGACACCGGGCCGTCCTGTGCTCATGCGCGCACTTTAGCCGGATGCCTGCGCGGGCGACTCCTGCGCGCGGATGATCGGCCGGCTACCGCACACGCGGTACCTTCGCGGCTCCTGCGGCGTCCGCGGTAGCCGGCTGCGGCATCGGCGGCAGCGCGAATTGCCTGCGCCCGCCAGACGACCGGCGGTGGGTCAGGCGGACATGATCAGGCGACATTCACTCGCAGGAGGAGAAGGAGCACCTCATGCCAGTCCGATTTGTGCTTGCCGTGGCCGGAGCCGCCCTGATCAGTTTCGGGCTTGCCGCACCGGCGGCCGCGCACGTCTTGATCCAGCCGGACCCCGCCGCCAGTGCATACACCTTGACCGCCGGGCGTCTCTGGTCCTTGGTGGCCGCGCTGCTGGGACTGGCCGGTGCGGTCATCGGTGGGCTGGCTCTGGCCCGCTCCGCCGGTCGTAACGGCACCGGAAACGGGCGAAGGGGCGCCATCGTGGCCCTGGTGGCTGGGCTGGCCGGCGCGGTCATCGGCGGGCTGGTTGTGGCCGCCGCCGACGGTGGTCCCGGCACCGGCTACGGAATAGTCGGGGGCTTCGTGGCTCTGGCGGTTGGGCTGATCGCCATGGTCCTCGGCGGGCTGGCTCTGGCCCGCTCCCGCCGCACCGTCTGAGCCGTCACGCCGAGGCTGGCCGGTGACGGTCTGCGTGTGCCTTGCCGCAGATAACAGGGCCGCTTCACGCGCCACCCCTAAGGCGAGGCCGGGCCGCGGTCACGGTTACGCGAGCCGGCTGACAGGAACATTTGTTCAAGCCGCCGGCGCTCAGAACGGCGACAGTGGGCCCATGATTCCCTCCCCGAGGGTCGATAGCCCCGCAGGTTGGACGACGCCGTTCCGCGGTCTCCTGATAGGGAGCCGGACGTGAGAGGCGCGGGAAGCCGCCGAAAGCGCTACATCATCGCGTCAGCCATCCTCCTGGCAGCCGTCGAGCTGCTCCTGGCGAACGCGATCGTTGTGTCACCGCGACGTCGCGGGCAGTCGACGACTATCTGAACCAGCGCGCGCTCCCCGATCGACTGACGGTTCTCGGCAAGCCACTGCTGGTGATCTTCGGCACGGAAGACCGGAGATGGCGATCCTCGTCCGCCGCCGAATACCGCGCCATTCCGGGCGCGAGAGTCGAGTTGCTGCCCGACGTCGGACACTCACCGATGCTCGAGGATCCGCCGCGGACCGCCACACCCCTCCTGACCTTCACCGCGATCCACGCCGCGCAGGCGGACTGAACGAGACGATGAGCTCCACGGCCACGATCTACGGCTGCTGTACGAGGCTGAATCAGCTGTTCAGGAAGAGTTCCTGAAGGAGCGTGTGGCCCGGCATGGCCTGGGCCGGACGCACGCCCACCGCGAACATCTCCGGGTCGTCGAACACGGGTTCTCCACTGGGGCGGCGTGTGTACGGGACGCGCCCGTAATCCACGCCGTCGCTTTCGTCGAAGCTCATCCAGGTGATCGTTTCCTGCTCCCCTTCGCGTAGAGGGTGGTTGGACACGGCGCGGCTGTAGACGGTGTCAGGTGTGGTGACCCATACCAAAGGGACGGCGAAGACCCATCGCGTTGCCTGGATTTCCTGGGCTTTGGCGGCTGCTCGCGTCTCGAACGAGGTGGCGCCCCGCGGATCGCGGAGGTAGTCGTAGTCGCTGAGCACGAGCTTCCACTCTCCTTCGAGAGCGACGATCGCGGGGCAGTCCCGGGCGGCGATGTTCTTTTGGAGACGCTCGACCACCTCGAAGAGCAGTGCAGCCGTCTCGTCGTTCATCGTGTCCTCCGAAGCTTGCAGTCCCCAGAGCCTGCCGTGGCGCGGAGCAACCTCGGAGCTGGTCAGACTGTCTTGGCCAGGATGTGCCGGTCGAGAAACTCTCCAGGGCCCGGATGGAACCCGCCGGTTCTCCTCCACCGCGGCGTGTCGGACCCGCGCCGGAAGATGCCCACCTTCCGGCGCGGGCCGACGCCCGCAGGTCGCGCATGGGGACTGTCAGACTTCTTCCACGCTGCTCGGCTCACGCCGGGACAGGTCGATGCCGAGTTCTTCAGCGGCGCGGAACACGTCCTCGTCCGTGTCGCGCAGTTCGATTGACATGCCGTCGCTCGACAGGACCTCGACGTTGAGGCAGAGCGACTGCATTTCCTTGATGAGGACCTTGAACGACTCGGGGATGCCCGGCTCGGGGATGTTCTCGCCCTTGACGATGGCCTCGTAGACCTTCACGCGGCCGAGAACGTCGTCCGACTTGATCGTCAGCAGCTCCTGAAGCGCGTACGCGGCGCCGTAGGCCTCCAGCGCCCACACCTCCATCTCACCGAAGCGCTGCCCACCGAACTGGGCCTTACCGCCGAGCGGCTGCTGGGTGATCATGGAGTACGGGCCGGTCGAACGCGCGTGGATCTTGTCGTCGACCAGGTGGAGCAGCTTCAGGATGTAGATGTAGCCGACCGAGATCGGGTGCGGGAACGGCTCGCCGGAGCGGCCGTCGAACAGCCGCGCCTTCCCGCTGCGCTGCACCAGCCGATCCCCGTCCCGGTTGGGGACGGTGTTGTCCAGGAGCCCGATGATCTCTTCCTCGTGGGCGCCGTCGAAGACGGGTGTGGCCATGTTGGTGTGCGGCTCGACCTTGTCGAGGCCCTTGTCGCGCAGCCGCTCGGTCCAGGCCTCCTGGATGCCGGTGACGTCCCAGCCTCTGGCGGCGATCCACCCGAGGTGGGTCTCCAGCACCTGGCCGACGTTCATTCGGCCGGGCACGCCCAGCGGGTTGAGGATGATGTCGACCGGGGTGCCGTCCTCAAGGAACGGCATGTCCTCCACCGGGAGGATCTTGGAGATGACGCCCTTGTTGCCGTGACGGCCGGCCAGCTTGTCACCGTTGGTGATCTTTCGCTTCTGGGCCACGTACACGCGGACCAGCTCGTTGACCCCCGGCGGGAGCTCGTCGCCCTCCTCGCGGCTGAACACGCGGACGCCGATGACCTTGCCGGACTCGCCGTGCGGCACCTTCAGCGAGGTGTCGCGGACCTCACGGGCCTTCTCGCCGAAGATCGCGCGCAGCAGCCGCTCCTCCGGCGTCAGCTCGGTCTCACCCTTCGGGGTGACCTTGCCGACGAGGATGTCACCGGTCGTGACCTCGGCGCCGATGCGGATGATGCCGCGCTCGTCGAGGTCCGCCAGCACCTCCTCGGACACGTTGGGGATGTCCCGGGTGATCTCCTCGGGGCCGAGCTTGGTGTCGCGGGCGTCGAGCTCGTGTTCCTCGATGTGGATCGAGGAGAGCACGTCGTCCTGCACCAGACGCTGGGACAGGATGATCGCGTCCTCGTAGTTGTGGCCCTCCCACGGCATGAACGCCACCAGCAGGTTCTTGCCCAGCGCCATCTCGCCCTTGTCGGTGCAGGGACCGTCGGCGATGACCTGGTTCACCTCCACCCGGTCGCCCTCGGCCACGATGGGCTTCTGGTTGAACGAGGTGCCCTGGTTGGAGCGCTTGAACTTCGCCACCCGGTACGTCGTCCGCGTGCCGTCATCGTTCATGACCGTGATGTAGTCGGCGGAGACCTCCTCGACCACGCCCGCCTTCTCGGCGCTGATCATGTCGCCCGCGTCGGTCGCGGCGCGGTACTCCATACCGGTGCCGACCAGCGGCGCCTCGCTCTTGAGCAGCGGCACCGACTGGCGCATCATGTTCGCGCCCATCAACGCCCGGTTGGCGTCGTCGTGCTCGAGGAACGGGATCATCGCGGTGGCCACCGACACCATCTGGCGCGGCGACACGTCGATGTAGTCGACCTCCTCGGCACGGGCGAGCTCGGTCTCGCCGCCCTTGGTGCGGACCAGGACGCGCGACTCGGCGAACGACCCGTCAGGGTTGAACGCCGTGTTGGCCTGCGCCTTGACGTAACGGTCTTCCTCGTCGGCGGTCAGGTAGTCGATCTGGTCAGTCACCTTCCCGTCCACGACCTTGCGGTACGGCGTCTCGATGAAGCCGAAGGCGTTGAGCCGACCGTAGGAGGCCAGCGAGCCGATCAGGCCGATGTTCGGGCCTTCAGGGGTCTCGATCGGGCACATCCGGCCGTAGTGGGACGGGTGCACGTCGCGGACCTCGAAGCCGGCCCGCTCACGTGACAGACCGCCGGGGCCCAGCGCGTTCAGACGCCGCTTGTGCGTCAGACCGGCCAGCGGGTTGATCTGGTCCATGAACTGCGACAGCTGCGACGTACCGAAGAACTCCTTGATCGACGCCACGACCGGGCGGATGTTGATCAGGGTCTGCGGCGTGATCGCCTCGACGTCCTGCGTGGTCATGCGCTCGCGCACGACGCGCTCCATGCGGGCCAGGCCCAGGCGGACCTGGTTCTGGATGAGCTCGCCAACATTGCGCAGGCGGCGGTTGCCGAAGTGGTCGATGTCGTCCGTCTCGACGATCACCGACCCGTCGGGGCCCATGCTGTCCTCGCCGGCGTGCAGGCGCACGATGTACTCGATCGTGGCGACGATGTCCTCGTCGGTCAGCGTGCCCTGGGTGATGTCGGCGTCGACGCCGAGCTTCTTGTTGATCTTGTAACGCCCGACCTTCGCGAGGTCGTAACGCTTGGGATTGAAGTACAGGTTCTCCAGCAGCGTCTGCGCGGACTCCTTGGTCGGAGGCTCACCCGGACGCAGCTTGCGGTAGATGTCGAGCAGGGCGTCGTCCTGGCCGGAGGTGTGGTCCTTCTCCAGGGTCGCCCGCATCGACTCGTACCGGCCGAAACGCTCGAGGATCTGCTCGTTGGTCCATCCCAGTGCCTTGAGAAGCACGGTGACGGGCTGCTTGCGCTTGCGGTCGACGCGGACGCCGACGCTGTCGCGCTTGTCGATCTCGAATTCCAGCCAGGCACCCCGCGACGGGATCACCTTGCAGCCGAACAGGTCCTTGTCGGTGGCCTTGTCGACCGAACGGTCGAAGTAGACGCCCGGCGAACGGACGAGTTGGGAGACCACGACACGCTCGGTGCCGTTGATGATGAAAGTGCCCTTCGAGGTCATGAGCGGGAAGTCGCCCATGAACACCGTCTGACTCTTGATCTCACCGGTGGTGTTGTTGATGAACTCCGCCGTCACGAACATCGGGCCGGAGTAGGTCATGTCCTTGTCTTTGCACTCATCGACTGAGTACTTCGGCGGCTCGAACCGGTGGTCGCGGAACGACAGGGACATTGTCCGCGAGAAGTCCTCGATCGGACTGATCTCTTCAAAGATCTCTTCGAGGCCCGACTGGGCCGGGACGTCCTTGCGCCCGGCCCGGCGAGCCGCCTCGACCCGGGCCTTCCACTTCTCGTTTCCGAGCAGCCAGTCGAACGACTCGGTCTGCAGGGCCAGAAGATCTGGAACTTCGAGCGGCTCCTCGATGCGCGCGAAAGAGACGCGACGGGGACCAGCGGGTACGGCGGAGGCGCTGCGCGAGGCTGCCAACGGATGTCCTTCCGGAGAGCACGGATGGAACCAACTGCGCGCACGCCAAACGCCCCGGGCGAAATCCGAGGGCGTAAACAGACGGCACGAGGGAGCAGCGTAACGCAAATGACAAACGTATGTCCACGCGTACTTAAAGCGTCAACCTCAATGCCGGGTTTAGCTTCCCACAGCCTGAGTGGCCTCGTCAACTTCTTACGGTCGCGGTACGCGTCGACGTGTGCCGATCACAGCCGGGCGCGCAGGGGTCACCCGTGATCGCCGCGGCCTGATCAACTGGGGCCGCCGGGCCGGCGATCCAGCGGGACCTCAGCACGCCGCCGCCGTTCTGTGGAGCAGGGGTTCGGCGGCGGTACGCAGTTCGTCACTGAACGGCATGGGCCGCAGTGTGGCCGGGTCCAGATTGACGTTGACGCGATAGCCCTCGGCGTGCACCACCGCCCGGTCGGCCGACAGCACGCGGAAGCCGTAGACGCCGCTCGTGCGGCCCATGCGCTCGATCCAGAAGTGCACCAGCGGCTCGCCCGCCCCCGCGATGGGCACGTGGTAGGTCACCTTGAACTCGCGCACGGCCAGGAAAACGTCTTTGAAGGCCGACCGGGCCGGATCCGGCGCCCAGCCCAGGCGCTGCCAGTACGCGCCGATCGCCCGCTCGACCAGCAGGGCGTACCGGGAGTTGTGCAACAGGCCCATGGCGTCGAGATCATCGAAATGCACCTGGACCGGTTCGTGCACGCCGTCTTCAGTCATGATCAATCCTCCGGGAGAAGTGTCGGGTCGGGGCAGAGCGTGCGCAGGCGTTGCAGCACTGCGCGGCGGGAGTGGACGAGGGAGGCCGGCCCGTCGTGCAGCCGGGAGTGGATGATCACCATCTCCCCGAGCGCGTCGATCTCGTACGCGAGCTGGGCCGCATCCACGCTCTCGGCCAGCTCGCCCAGCGCCATGGCCTGTGCCACCTGCCGCCGGATGAACTTCTGCCACTCGCGCAGGGCGCGCGCGACGCGATCGCGCACCGCGCCGGGACGGTCGTCGAACTCGGCCTGGACGGCGAAGAAGAAGCACCCGCCGGGGAGCACGCCCTCGCTGTAGAACCTCAGCCGCGCCTCGTGTAGCGCGAACAGCCGTCGCACCCCGGCCGGCGCCTGCATAGCGGGCGCCACCACCCGCTCGGCCCACTGGCGGCCGGCCCAGTCCACGGCGTCGAGCTGTAGTTGCTCCTTGTCACGCCAATGGGCGAAAAATCCGGACTTGCTGGTGCCGGTCGCCGTCGCCAGCCGTCCCAGGGAGAGTCCGTCCAGCCCTTCGACGGAGGCCAGGCCCACTGCCTGCTCGAGGATCGCCTCGCGGCTGCGCAACCCGCGCAGCCGCCGACCGTCTTGTGTCATGGGGACAAACTACATTAACGACCGATCGTTTGTATATCTGAGATATGCGGGCAGCCCGAGCGCGCCCTCGTACGGGTTTCGTCGCGCGCCTACGACCGGCGTCGATGGCATCACCGCCACCGGCACCGCTTGACCTGCGCTTCCAGGATGACCATGACCACGGGAGCGATGTCCCGGAACGCTGTTGGATCAGGAGGAGAGTCTTGCCCAGGTCACTGCGCGACTCGATCGCGGCGCGCGCGTCCGCTGCGGCCACCGTCCATCGTCACCTCGAACGCGGCCCAGCCGATCTCTCCACCGACTTCCCTGCGCTCGGCTCGTGCCACATCGGCACAGAGAAGCCGGCAACCTCAACTTGAGTTGAGGTCAAACCATCATGCGGCGCAGTACACGACTTCGACCTGATAGCGCTCTTCGCCCTCGTGCACGTCCACCGAAACCTCGATCAGCGGTCTTCGCTCCATGGATCGCTGCGCAGTTCGGCCACGCTGCGCCGCCACCGCACCTGCTGCCCGCGATCGGCCGGGGCCCCGACGGCCGTCATCGACATGACCACCCAGCCTGGGTTCGGCCGCAGTTCCCCGGTCAGACCGTCCCTGTCGAAGGCGCGGAACTGGTGGCACGTCAGTCCCATCGCTTGTGCTTGCACCGTCAGGTGTGCCACGGCCTGTCCGAGGTCGTAGTCGGCGAACTCCGAAAAGACCAAGTCGGTGTCATCGACGAACCGCCGAGTCAAATTTACGATCAAGAGCCCTGCGTTCGATGCCCATCGCGCCGAGCTACGTGCGAGAAACCGGGTGACCCGCGCATGGTCCAGCTCACCAGGACGGACCGGGAAGAATCCCCACGGCTGGGAGTTCCCCGCAGAAGGCGCCCACCGCGCGGCCTCCAACAGCAACCCGAGCATCTCATCATCGATGACGCCGGCCGGGTCGAACTGGTACGGGCTGAACCGATCCGCCAGGAGCGGATGCAGATCCAGCCGGAGATCTTGATCCATGGTCACGAACCACCACAACTCCCCGGGCCACGTGTCTATGCCGTCGCCCGTGGTCCCGCCGAAACCCCGACGATCGCCCTGCCGGCGTACCTACTCGGGGCGATCGACGGGCGGAGACTTCTGGCTACGAAGGTGGATCCGGGAGCCATCTGTCAGTCGGTTTGAGAGCCGCCGGCCCGGCGACTGGTGTGGGCGACGCGGCGCCATGGGGTGCGCGCGACGGCGGGGACGCGACTGTGTGTGGCGAAGCAGGTGGTCAGATCGAGCAGGAATCGAGAAGCGCGGGTCACGGAGCCGCACCTAGCCTGATGGCCATGGACATCACCATTCATACGAGCTTCCTCCCGCATGACGACCCTGACGCGTCCCTGGCTTTCTACCGCGACACCCTTGGCTTCGAGGTCCGCAGCGACGTCGGACAGGGCAAGATGCGCTGGATCACGGTCGGCCCTGTCGGCCAGCCCGACACGTCCATCCTCCTGGCGCCGCCGGCCGCCGATCCCGGGGTCACCGAGGACGAGCGCCGCACCATCGTCGAGATGATGGCCAAGGGCACCTACGGCTGGATCCTGCTGGCCACCCGGGACCTCGACGGCACTTTCGAGAAGGTGCAGGCTGGCGACGCCGAGGTCGTCCAGGAGCCGACCGAGCAGCCGTACGGCATCCGTGACTGCGCCTTCCGCGACCCCGCGGGCAACCTGGTCCGCATCCAGGAACTTCGCTGAGCCGTCCGGTCATCGATTCGGCCATGATGGCCGGCGTCGCGACCACGTGCGAAGAATACGGCGGCCGGCGCTTCCAGGCCGCTGTCCTCGACCGCCCCCTCGGCGGCCGCACCATCGCAGAGGTGCTCGCGATGTCGGCCGCCGAGGCCGGCAGGCCGGTCATCGCCATCGAGCGCCCCGCCGCCTCCCTCGGCATGCGACCCAGGTGCTCGCGAACATCAATGAGAAGGAGTTATCCCATGTGTCACCCCTCGTGGGGGCTCGCACGCACCACGGCGCACCGCCTGAGCGACCTCGCCCGACTGCGCCGCGTCCGCGACCGGATCGACCGGGAGTACGCGCAGCCTCTGAACGTCGAGGCGCTCGCCCGCGGCGTGAACATGTCCGCCGGGCACCTCAGCCGCCAGTTCCGGCTGGCCTATGGCGAGTCGCCGTACGCGTACCTGATGACGCGTCGCATCGAGCGCGCGACGGCGCTGCTGCGTCGCGGCGACCTCAGCGTCACCGAGGTCTGCTTCGCGGTCGGCTGCTCATCGCTGGGCACCTTCAGCACCCGCTTCACCGAACTGGTCGGCATGTCGCCCAGCGCCTACCGGCGCCGCGCAACGGGCGCTACGGCGGGGATGCCGCCGTGTGTCGCAAAACAGGTGACAAGACCGGTCAGGAATCAAGAAGCGCCGGTCGCCGAGCCGCAACTAGCGTGATGACCATGGCATCCATCGAATCCGTAACCCTCGACGTGGCCGACCCCACGGCCGCCGACCGCTTCTACACCGCCGCCTTCGGTCTGGACACGCAGATACGCCTGCGGGCCTCGGAGGCACCCACAACCGGCTTCCGTGGGTTCACGCTGGCGCTCACGGTGTCCCAGCCGGCCACCGTGAGCAGCCTCATCGACGCCGCCCTCGACGCCGGCGCCACGGCGCTGAAGCCTGCCGCGAAGTCGCTCTGGGGCTACGGCGGTGTCGTACAAGCCCCGGACGGGACGATCTGGAAGGTCGCGACCTCGGCGAAGAAGGACACCGGCCCTGCCACCCGGCAGATCGACGAGATCGTGCTCCTGCTGGGAGTCGCGGACGTGGCCGCGAGCAAGAGGTTCTACGTCGACCAAGGCCTTGTCGTGGCGAAGAGCTTCGGCCGCATGTACGTCGAGTTCGCCGCTGGGTCGAGTCCCGTCAAGCTGGCGCTGTACAGGCGCCGTGCCCTTGCCAAGGACGTCGGCGTCTCTCCCGACGGCACCGGATCGCACCGGCTCATGATCGGTGGCGATGCCGGGCCTTTCACCGACCCGGACGGGTTCGCATGGGAGGCCGCGTCGCCGGCACTCACGCCCTGACGTGTCACCGCCCCCTGCCCTGCCTGGTCGCCGACCACGAGACAGCCGCCGGTCTCGGGGCGGTGCCGGCTGCCGAGCGGATACATACACACGTACGCGGAACCGGCCGATGACCGACGGAGCCCGTCCCCTGAAGGAAGAGCTCTTCACGAAGTGACTGGAGGAAGCATGACGGGCGCGCCGCCGCGCGGATTTGAGGAGAGGCTGCGGGATACTCGCGCGAAACTGGAGAGCGACGTCGATCTCTGGGTCGCGACGTCGGGCTCCCAGGGCGGCGTCCACCTCATCCCGCTCTCGTATCTCTGGGACGGGACCGCGTTCCTCATCTCGACGCCGCGCGCCTCGGTCACCGGTCGCAACCTGCTGGCGGACGGC
Source organism: Microtetraspora glauca (assembly GCF_040656155.1). NCBI lineage: Bacteria > Bacillati > Actinomycetota > Actinomycetes > Streptosporangiales > Streptosporangiaceae > Microtetraspora > Microtetraspora glauca. The sequence goes on along the minus strand of NZ_JBFALK010000025.1, from coordinate 102,333 downwards.
CGGGTGCGACTCAGCCTCGGACCGACCCGCGACGTCGTCGTCGTCGACGGCACCGCCGAGCCGGTGGACATCGCCGACCTCGCCCCTAAGACAGGCGACGCGTTCGCGACCAAGACCGGTTTCGACCCGCGCGAGCTCGACGAGCCCTACCAGTACTTCCTGATCCGGCCGCGGCGCGTCCAGGCCTGGCGTGAGGCGAACGAGCTGCGGGGACGCGACCTCATGCGCGACGGCCGCTGGCTCGGCTGACCGCCGCACCTGTCGGCTCGCCGCGAGGAACCGCACCCTGCGAGTGCCGATCATTCTCGGTCGCTGCTCGGTGGTCACTCGTTGACCGCTCGCGCGTGCCCCGCTTGGTCGCGAACACCCAGCGGTTGCTCGCCAGGGCGTCGTTCGGTTCGGGGAGCGGACCGCGGCCGTGCTGACGGGCGAAGTCGAAGGGCGTGTGGATGGCGGTGGACCAGCCCCGCGCCCTCAGGGAGCCGACGGAGTCGGGGCGCGGCTCCCTGTCGAACAGGGCGAGCAGGTCGACGCCGATCTGTTGTCTGGTCGCGGCGTAGACGGGGTTGGCGCGGACCTCCGGAGACTCCGTCCCGAGTTTGACCTCGAAGGCCAGCGCGCTTCCGTCGGCGCTCAGGCGGTCCACGGTCTCGATGAGACGACGCTCGGCGGCCGACGGGAGATAGAGCAGCAGTCCCTCGGCCAGCCACGCGGTCGGCGCGGTCAGGTCGAAGCCCGCGCTCACCAGCGATCGAACCCACGTATCGCGCAGATCGGCCGCGATCGGACAGCGCGTGGCCGCCGGGATGAGGGCGAGGCCGTCGAGCACGTCGCGTTTGAACGCCAGGACGCCGTCGCGGTCGATCTCGTAGACGACCTGACCCGGCGGCCAGTCGAGCCGGAAAGCCCGCATATCAAGGCCGGCGCCGAGCAGAACCACCTGCCGGACGCCCGCGTGGGCCGAGCGGATGAGGAAGTCGTCGAGGACTCGGGTACGCAGGCCGAAGTACCGTCCCAGCCTGCCCCACAAGGGGTTCGCGTCCCCGTCCGGCACCTCCGCAGGGCGGACCGGCCACGCCGCAGACGCCTCTGCGGCGCGGACGAAATGCTCGGCGTAGGTGTCACTCGCCAGGGCATCGGGCCGGTGGGTCTCGATCGCCCGCGCGGCGGCGACCATGAGGGCGGTCAGGCCGACGCCGTCTTCGACACCGGTGTGCTGTGCGTCCGGCACGCGTTCTCCTCTTCGGCGGGCGGCCCCCACCGGTCCGGGTGGTCGTGGGTGGTGATGTGGGCTGGAAGCCCTTCTGGAACGCGCCATGCCCTCCACCGGAGTCACGAATCCGCCACCAGGACCGGCTGCCCCTCCGGCTCCGTCCAGCACGTCGAGCAGTGTGTCCACCACCGCGGTCCGATCAGCCCCGGACCGCGACCAGATGGTCGCCTGGAATTCCCGTCTTCTCCGGGCCGTAGTAGTCCCTGATGCCCGCGGCCCAGACCGCGACCTCGATCTGGTCGTCGTCCGACGGCTGGAACGCGTCGAAGAGCGCGTCGATGTTCGCCCGCTCGAAGCCGATCGCCGTCATGAGCGCCACGAAGAGGTCCCGCTCGATGAGGCCGTCGCCGTTCGGGTCACCCAGCGCGGCCAGGGACTCGGCGAAGTCGGTGAGCGCCGCGTCGAAACGTTCCGGGGAGAGGACGCACGCGGTGTACTCCTCGAAAGTGACCCGGCCGTCGCGGTTGGCGTCGAGTTCGGCGGCCAGGGTTGTCCAGTAGCGCCGGAAAGCGGCGAGCATGGCCGCCTTGGCCGCTTCGTCGGAGCCGGGGGACGCGGCGACCACTCGGGCCGCCATGAGGTCGAAGTCCTCGGCTTCGAGGCTGCCGGTGCCGTCGGCGTCGAGCAGGGTGAAGATGAGCTTTACTCGATCGATGGCCGCTTTCTGCATATCCTGTCGCCTTTCTTTGGCCGCCACTCGCAATGAGGGCCGCAATCAAGATTCCGACCGGAAACTACTATGCCAGACCATGACTCGCACGCCCTGTTACGCGATTGGCATTTGGATAACCTAAATGCGACCAACGGGGCGTATGGAATAGATGCCAATCAAGCATCAAATAGCCTGCGGCATTTCGGCGAGTTCGCGCCGTAGTTCCGGCCGGCCACCCATCGAAGGGCGCAATGCGAAATACACCAAATTTCCTGATATTTTCGGAATTATCGCTCCAGTCTCGTGAGCGTGGATCCCACCTGTAGCCGCAGGGCTACTTTTCGATGACTCTCCGGGACGGAGACGACGGCCGGATCGCTCTCGCCTACTGATCGCTGAGCCCGGCCGTGGGCCACCGCCGCAGCCTGAACGCGATATCCGAATACCGCCGAGGTTCCGTGCCAGCGGGTGTGTCGGCTCCAGGGAAGGGAGGACGCGATGAGCATCCACACGATGACCGGCGGCCCGATCGGTGAGCTGCCGCTGGTTGTTGCCGACCGCGCCGTAGCGGTCGTATCCGAGGCGTTCCATCGCCTCCCAGGCGCGCCAGTCGTAGCCGTTCCGCCAGTACTCGGCCAACCGCCGGACCCGGCTGACGCTCACGCCGTAGGCGTCGGAGACCTCGTCGGTGAAGCGGGCGAGGTCCAGCCGCGTCTGGAGGTCGTCCAAGGCCGCCTGGGGGATCTCCACACGGAAGGGAGTGATGTTTGAACTCATGCCTCCATGCTGGAGAAATGCCGTCGCCGCGGGTAGTTCACCGTGCACCGGTCCACCGTGCAGATTGCACGACGCGCTCCCGACCGCACGGCGATCTCCCCCGTCAACCCCCGTGCGGACGCTTCATGCCGCGCTCGATGGCCTCGATGATCCGCGGCCGCATCTCGGCGGCGCCGATGATCGCGTCCACCGAGCCGACCTCGACCGCGCGCTGGATGCTGTGCACCCGGTCGAACTCCGCGGCGACCTCGCCGAGCTTCTCCGCCCGTACGGCGGACTGCACCTCGGCGAGCTGAGCGTTCAGCGCCGCCCGCTCGGCGCCGCTCGCCGCCGAGACCTGCGCCTGCAGCTCGGTCACCCGCGGGTCGGTCGCGGTGCGGTTGTTCACCTCACCGGAGAACACCACGGCCGCCGCCGGGGCGCCGCCGAGCACCGACGCGAACGAGCCCTCCAGCGCCAGCACGGTCATGTTCGGGTTCAGCGCCTTCGAGAACACCACGAACGCGCCGCCGTGGTACCGCGAGATCACGCAGAACACGATGGGCCCGCGGAAGTTCACGATCGCGCGGCCGATCTCGGCGCCGTACTCCAGCTGCAGCTTCCGCATCGACTCCGGCGAGCCGTCGAACCCCGACAGGTTCGCCAGCACCACCAGCGGCCGGTTGCCGCTGGCCGCGTTGATCGCCCGCGCGGTCTTCTTCGACGACCGCGGGAACAGCGTGCCCGCGGTGTAGGTGTCCGGGCCGTCGGTGGGCGGGAAGCCACGCCGCGGCACCGCCCGTGACTCGATGCCGAGCAGGCACACCGGCATGCCGCCGAGATGCACATCCTGCACCACCGCGGTCTCCGCGTCGGCCATGCCCGCCCAGCGTTCCAGCACCGGGTGGTCCTGGTCGGAGAGCGCCCGCATCACGGTCCGGATGTCGAAGGGCTTCTTGCGGTCCGGGTTGGCCTCGGCGGAGAAGATCTCGCCTACGGTGGTGAAGTCGCTGCCCTCCACGGCATGCAGGAAGTCGGAGATGTCGCGGTCGACGGGGTCGGTCGTCCTCGCCCGCCGCGGCGCCTCCTCACCGGGTGCGACGTACGTGTGGTCGTAGTGCGACATCAGCACGTCCCGGGCGGCGGTCAGGTTCGGCGCCCAGTACTGCGCCTGCCCGTTCGGGCCCATCACCCGGTCGTAGCCGCCGATGCCGAAGTTGTCCTCGGCCGACACGCCACCGGAGAAGTCGAGCGACTGCTTGCCGGTGAGCACCATCGCCGAGTCCGGCGTCATCACCAGGATGCCCTTGGTGTGCATGAGCATCGTCGCCTCGGCGTTCCAGTACGGCTGCGCGCCGACGTTGATGCCCGCGACCACGATGTTGATCTCGCCGCCGTCCTGGGTGAACTCGACGATCCGCTTGAGCGCCGCGGCCACCCAGTCCATGTTCTCCGTGCCCGAGCCCATGGAGATCCGGGCGCCGGAGGACAAGGCGTACCACTCCAGCGGCACCCGCATCCGCTCGGCCAGGTCCAGCGCGGCGATCACGCGGCGGCACTCCGGCTCCGACAGCGCGCCGAGCGACTTCGTCGGGTCGCCGAGCAGCACGACCCTGGTGACGCCCTGCGGGTGCCGCCGGGTCGGCGTGGCGACCACGCCCGCGACGATCGCCGCGGTGTTGCGCCCCTTCGGCCGGGCGACCGGCACCAGCGCGTGGTCGGCGTCGAGGTCGTGCTCGACGAAGTCGCCGAGCAGCCCGGTCAGCTCGTACGGGTACACCGTGTTGCGGCTGCTCGCGCGCAGCACCTTCTGCCGGTAGTCGTCGAGCGGCTCGACCGGCTCGAGCGGCGGCTCGCCGACGGTCAGCTCGGTGCCGCCGGTGGCGTCGAAGGAGATGCGCACGGCGATCTTGGTCAGCTCGCCGGTCGTCCGGTCGCGCTGCCGCGCGATGAACAGGATCTCCTCCAGCCCGGCGCCCGCGGTCGTCGGCAACACGCGACCGGCGATCATCTCCAGCTCCGCCCGGGTCATGTCGCTCGGCGGCCAGACGTAGACCACGATCCGGTTGGTGGTGAAGCGCTTCTTCGACGGTCGTCGCGACTGCGCGCGGCGGATCGAGTCGAGGCAGGTGGCGATCGTGTCCTCGGCCGTCGGCAGCGCCACCAGCCTGCCGTCGTGATCGCGCAGCTCGGTCAGGTCGCGCACCTGTGCGAACACGACGAGGCGGTCGTCCGACGGGTTCTCCCGCGCCACGCACTGGAAGAGGTAGACCTCCTCGTCCGACGACGGCAGCCTCGTGAGGTCGAACTTGAACAGCCGCTCCAGCTGCATCCGCTCCGCGATGTACGGGTGCAGGCCGCGGATCAGCCGCTCCTCGGCCATCCCGGTGGCCGACGGGCGGAACGTGAAGTGGTGGTGCATCACCGCGCCGCCGCTGCCCGCGACGGTGGTGGTGAGTCTGCGGACCTGGTCAGGGAGCGGGTGCGCGCTGACGACCTCGTGCAGCGCGGCCGCCATCGCTTCGGAGTCCTCCGGCTGCTTCTCCCAGGCGAGATAGATGTCGGCGTCGATGGCGTCCTCGCCGCTCGCCAGCTCCGCGAGCCCGCGCAGCACGCTGCCCAGCGCTTCGAAGCTCACCGCGGAGGAGACCACGCACGAGCCCGCCCGCTCGGCGACCACGAACCTGCAGCCCGCGGCCTCGCTGGTGCGGACGCCGGTGAGACCCTTGTTGCCGTAGTACCGCCGGGTCAGCACTTCCAGCATGACCGCGTTGTCCAGGTTGCCCCGGGCAAGCCGCTGGCCGAGCAGCCGCACCAGCGGCTCGGTGCTGCGCACCATCTCGGCGACGCGCTCGGCGCGGTCCGCCGCGTCCGGGTGCGCGTCCAGGTGGCGCAGATGCTTGCGGACGTCGGCGTAGACGCGGGCGCGGTTGCGGCGCAGCAGCGGCTGGCCGAACCAGGTGAACACCACGCCGCGCGCGAGGTCGGAGAGCATGGGGAAACGGACCTGCGTCGCGGCCACCAGCCGCTCCAGCGCGAGACCGGCGGGCTCGCGCAGCGTCTCGTCCGGCGGCGACTCCCGCAGCCACTCGCGCAGCAATGTCGCGACCACCGTGGCGTCGGCGGACGCGCGTTGCTGGGCGAGGAAGATGCGGAACACCGCGGCTTCGAGCTCGGGGGAGCGCTCCAGCTCGGTGACTCCGTAGTGCGCGAGTGCCTTGGCGAGCTTGGCCTGGAACGCCTCCGGCAGCCCGGCCCGCTCGACGTCGAGGCTCTGCAGGTAGGTGTGGAAGTACTCGCGGGCGCTGTACACGTGGCCGCCACTGCCACCGCCGCCGTCCTCGCCCGCCGGCCGGTTGCGGCTCAGCTCGGCGAGATCGGCGAACACGTCGACGAGTTCGAGCTCCTCGGCCAGCGGCCGATGGCCGTCCTCGGTGGCCGCCCGGCGCGCGGCGAGGTAGTCGTCGAGCACCCCGCCCTCGTCGTGCGGGTCGACGTCGAAGCCCAGCAGCAGGCTACGCAGGTCCTCCTGGCCACGCCTGGTGCGCTCCCGCGCCGGGACCCTGCCGGGTGCGGCGGGCAGGTCCAGCGTGACGGACTCGGCGGCCGACGCGTCCTCGGCCTGGGCGTCGTCGTCGGCGAGCGGCTCCAGCCGCAGCAGCGGTGCACCGGTCTCCACCTGGCTGCCCACGGAGACGACGCTTTCCTTCAACCGCGCCTTGAACGGCGCCCGCAGCACCGTCTCCATCTTCATGCTCTCCAGCACGAGCACCGGCGCGCCCGCCTCGACCTCGGCGCCGACCTCCAGCGGCGTGGCGACGACCAGCGCGGGCGCGGGCGAGCGGACGACGCCGCCCTCGTCGCGGCTGACCCGGTGCGTCACGCCGTCCACCTCGACCAGGTGGATCGGCCCGTGCGTGCCGGTGAGCAGGCGGTACCGGCTGCCGTTGACGACGATCCGCCCGGTGTGCCGGTCGAAGCGGTCGAGCTCGACGTCGGCGATGCGGGCGTCGTCCCCCGATTCGATGCCGACACGGAACCGATGCGCGCCGACCCGGGCGACGCGCACGCGGTAGCCGACGCCACGCAGCTTGAGGTCCAGCGGTCGGCCGCTCTCGTGCTGCACCTGCGGTCGTCCGCCGAACGCCGTCGACAGCAGCCGCTGCCGCTCGACGCGTTCCTCCTCCTCGTACGCCTCGATGGCGGCGGCCGCCAGCGCGACGGCGGAGTGCCGGTTCGAGACGAGCCGGCCCTCGCCGCGGACGCGGTCGATCCAGCCGGTGTCCGCGCTGGCGTCGATCACCTCGGGCTGGTCGAGCAGGTCGAGCACGAAGCTCTTGTTCGTCGCGCCACCCTCGATGATCACTGTGGTCTCGGCCATCGCGCGGCGCAGCCGGCCCAGCGCCTGCTCGCGGTCACGGCCGTGGGCGATGATCTTCGCGATCATCGAGTCGAAGTCAGCCGGGATGCTGTCGCCCTCGCTGACACCGGTGTCCACGCGGATGCCGGGCCCGGCGGGCAGCACCAGGCGCGCGATGCGGCCCGGGGCGGGTGCGAAGTCGCGGTCGGGGTCCTCGGCGTTGAGCCGGGCCTCGACGGCGTGGCCGACCTCTCCCGGCTGGGTGCCTTCCAGCTTCCCGCCGTTCGCCACGTGCAACTGCAGCCGGACCAGGTCGGTGCCAGTGGTGATCTCGGTGATCGGGTGCTCGACCTGCAGCCGGGTGTTGACCTCGAGGAAGGCGAACAGCTTCTCGCCGGGGTGGTAGAGGAACTCGACGGTGCCGGCGCCGCGGTAGCCGACGGCCAGCGCCAGCCGCTCGGCCGACGCCTTCAGCTCGGCGGTCTGCTCGGGAGCCAGTACCGGGGAGGCGGACTCTTCGATGATCTTCTGGTTGCGCCGCTGCACCGAGCAGTCCCGGACGCCCAGCGCCCATGCGGTGCCCTGTCCGTCGGCGATGATCTGGACCTCGACATGCCGGGCGCCGGTGACCAGACGCTCCAGGAAGACCACGCCGGAGCCGAAGGCGCGCAGCGCCTCCTGGCTGGTGCGTTCGTAGGCGTCGGCCAGCTCCTCACTGGAGGCGACCATCCGGATGCCGCGTCCGCCGCCGCCCGCGGTCGCCTTGAGCATCAGCGGGTAGCCGATCTCGTCGCCGGCGCGCAGCGCCTCATCGAGGGTCGCGACCTCGCCGCGGCTCCACGGCGCGACCGGGACGCCGACCTCCTCGGCGATCAGCTTCGCGCCGATCTTGTCGCCGAGCTTGCGCATCGCTTCCGCGCTCGGCCCGACGAAGGTGACGCCGATCTTCTCGCACAGCTCGGCGAACGCCGGGTCCTCGGCGACGAACCCCCAGCCGACCCACGCGGCGTCGGCCCCGGTCTCCACCAGTGCCCGCTCCAGGACGGCGTGGTCGAGGTACGGGCGAGCCGAGGCGGGGCCGAGCGAGTAGGCGACGTCCGCTTCACGGACGAAGGTCGCGTGGCGGTCGGCGTCGGTGTAGAGGGCGACCGTCTCGATCCGCGTCCCGGTTTCCGCCGAAAGGTCCCGCACCGCGTGGATGAGCCGCATCGCGGCCTCTCCACGGTTGACGATCGCGACACGACTGAACACCGGCTGAGCCTCCCAAGTTTCCACGGGCAGAAGGCGACGTCCGGGTCTCGGAGCGTCGCCTGCACCTGTTTACACCCTCCTTGATTACCGGTGGCTACACCAATGGTCCGCATCGCGCGTCCCGGAGCTGTTGCGTTGTGGAAACCCCACAAAAGGACCCCGGGCCCTGTCACGAAGTCGACGACCTCTCCTGCGCGCGGGCGTCCTGTACGACATAGTCGCGGAGTGTGATGTTCCCCGCGGTCTTACGGGCCATTTTGGAGGCCATGTTCTTCCCCGGCAGGTACGGCATGACCTTGTAATACCGATTGAGGATCGAGGCCAGGAAGCGGCTGCTCGGGACGATGAGCTTGGCGACGCCGTCGCCCATCTTCTGGCAGCCCTCCGCGTACGCGCGCATCTCCTGCTCGTAGCGGGCGAACGCGACGCGGTGGTCGCCGCGCGCTGCGGCCAGCTCGCCCGCCAGCACGTACGCGCCGACCAGGGCGAGGCCCGTACCCATGCCCGACAGGGAGGACGGGCAGTAGGCGGCGTCGCCGACCAGGGCGACGCGGCCTCGGCTCCAGGCGTCCATGCGGACCTGGCCGACCGAGTCGAAGTAGAAGTCGGGCGCCTGTCGCATGTCGTGCAGCAGCCGGTCGCTCTGCCACCCGTTTCCGGTGAACTGCTCGGCGAGGATGGCCTGCTGCCGCGCCACGTCACGCCGGTCCAGGTCCAGCTCCGGCGAGCCGAAGTAGAAGACCGCCTTGGCCTCGGTGTTGTGACGGGCGCTGTACATCGCCACCAGCTTGTTCCCGGTCCGGTACGCGTGGCCGGTGTGGTCGAGCCCGAGGTGGTTGGCGGTGGTGAAGATCGCGCAGTAGACACCCAGGTGCCTGACGTGGTTCTCCTCGGGACCGAAGGTCAGGCGGCGGGTGGTGGAGTGCAGGCCGTCGGCGCCGATGACCAGGTCGAACCGGCGCGGCGCGGCGCGTTCGAAGGCGACGGCCACCCCGTGGGCGTCCTCCGTGAGCGAGGTGATGGAGTCGCCGAAGATGTACTCGGTGTGTTCCTTGGTGGCGTCGTAGAGAATGCGGGCCAGGTCTCCGCGGAGGATCTCGATGTCTCCGGCGAACAGGTCGGCGGGCATCTCCGCCTGCGTCTTGCCCGCGCTGTTGACGTACGACATGGAGCCCATGCCGGTGCGGGCGCGTTCGATGTCGTCCAGGATGCCCATCCGGCGCAGGATCGACAGGTGTACCTCACCACGGAAGTCGACGGCATAGCCGCCGTCGCGCAGCGCGGGGGCGCGCTCCACGATGGTGGGGGTGAAGCCGTGGCGGTGGAGCCAGTAGGCGAGCGCTGGGCCGGCGACGGAGGCGCCGGAGATCAGTACGTTGCGGTTGTCCATGGCCGAGAGCCTGCCGGGGAGGGCTCACCGGAGGCTCACCACCGGCTCACCGCCTCGGCGAGGGCCTCGGGAAGACCCAGCAGGCGCAGCGCGTCCGGGGTCGAGGACCCCAGCGCGGTCGCGTTCTCGGCGGCTTGCCGGTAGCGCGTCCTGGCCGTGGTGTGGTCGCCGCGCGCTTCGGCGACACGGCCGAGCCCGGCGAGGGTGCGCACCCGGTTACCGAGGCTCTTGATCCAGTGCGGGTCGATCCGTTCGACGGCCTCGGTGTACAGCCGTTCCGCCTCGTCCAGGTCTCCTTCCTGCAGGGCGATGTCACCGAGCCCGCGCAGAGCCGCCGCCAGGCAGGTGGTGCTGCCGGCGCGGCGGGCCAGGTCGGCGGCTTTCGCATAGTCGGCGCGGGCCGCCTCCGTGTCGGCGGCGGCGAGGTGGTCGGCCCGGTTGACCAGCAGGTCGGCGGAGTCCTCCTGCGCGCCGAGCTGGTCGGTCAAGGTGAGGGCGTGATCGGTCAGCGCGATCGCCCGCGCGCGGTCGCCGCGTCCTGCGGCCAACCCGGCGAGCATGTCCAGAGCCAGTGCGGTGCCCCATCGGTCACCGAGCGAACGGAACTCCTCGACGGCCGTGCCGAACACTTGCGCCGCCGCCGCGGCGTCCCCCTCGCCCATGGCCCCGAAACCGGACATGTAGTGGGCGACCGCTCGCGCCCACGGCTCGGGGCAGTCCCGCTGAGCCAGGAGGAGCGCGAGCGCGCCCTGCGTGTCGCTTTCCCGCGGGTCGCCGTCGCTCGCGTTCCGCAGCATCCACAGCAGCAGGGCCGCCGGGTAACGCCCAGGCCGGTCGCCGGGCCACGCGGCGGCCAGGGCCTTCCCCGCCGTCGCGCGGTGGCGCCGCCACGACGCCCGGTCGGACGCGGCCAGCAGCACGCTGGTCACGTACTCCTCGCCGAGGCCGGCCGGGGGTGTGTCGCCGATCATGCCGAGCAGCCTGATCGCGTACGGTGCCGCCGTGGCGGACGCGCCGCGGATCCACAAGTAGGCCGAGGCCGAGGCGAGCAGTTCCACAGCCGTCGCGACGTCCGACGTCTCGATCGCCCAGCGCACAGCCGCCAGAAGGTTGTCGTGCTCGGCTACGACGACCGGTAGCCATTCCAGTTGTTCGGCTCGCCGCAGGTGCGGGTCGGCGGTCCGCATCACGTCCAGGACATGCCGAGCATGCGCGCGCCGTGCCGACTCGCGTTCACCCGCTTCGTCGAGCCGCTCGACGCTGTAGGCGCGGATCGTCTCCAGCATCCGGAAACGACCGCGAGAGACCTCCAGGAGCGACTTGTCGACCAGCGATTCCAGTGTCTCGCCGTCCGTGCCGCACACCCGCCGCGCGGACTCCGCCGTCGCGCCTCCGACGAAGACGGTGAACCGCCGTGCGGCGCGTTGCTCGGGCTCGGACAGCAGGTCCCAGCTCCACGCGACCACCGAGCGCAGTGTCCGGTGTCGCCCGTCGGCCGGGCGGCTGCCGCGGGACGCGACCCCGAGCCGGTCGTTCAGCCGTTCCGCGAGTTCGTCGAGGTCCAGCGAGCGCAGCCGCGCCGCCGCGAGTTCGATGGCCAGCGGCAGGTCGTCCAGGGCCGCGCAGATCGGCCGTACACGCTGGGGATCGGCGGCGAAACCGCGCCGCACGGCGCGGGCCCGGTCGGTGAACAGCCGCACCGCCGCGTCACCGTCGAGCGGACGCACCTGGTGCAGGTGCTCGCCGATGACGCCCAGCGGTTCGCGGCTGGTGGCCAGGACCCGCAGCCGTGGGCAGGCCGCCAGCAGCCGTGCCGCCAGCGCGGCGGCCTCCTCGACCAGGTGCTCGCAGTTGTCGAGTACGAGCAGCAGCCCCCGGTCCGACAGCGCCGCGATCAGGCGATCGACCGGCGTCTGCGGGCCGTCCCCGACCCGCAGCCCGCGCTCGCGCAGGCCGAGCGCGCCGAGCACCGCCCGCGGCAGCCCGGCGCCGTCGCCCAGCGCCGCCAGCTCCACGAAACACACCGCGTCGGCCGCCGCCCCGGCGACCTCGACCGACAGCCGGGTCTTGCCGACGCCTCCGGGGCCGATCAACGTGACCAGGCGGGCCGCCCGCAGGAGATCGGCGACCTCGGCCACTTCCTCGGCGCGGCCGACGAAGGAGGTCAGCTGGGCGGGCGGCGCGGTCGGCGCCGGCGACGGATCGACGCTCAGCAACTCCCGGTGCAGCGCGACCAACTCGGCCGAGGGATCGGCGCCCAGCTCCTCTGCCAGGTGCCGTCTGGTCTCCTCGAACACCACCAGTGCCTCGGCCTGCCCGCCCTCGGCGAACAGCGCCCGCATCAGCAGCCCGGCCAGCCGTTCACGGAGCGGGTGGCGGCCGACCAGCTCGCGCAGCTCCGGTATGGCGGCGCGCTGCTCGCCGAGCCGCAGTTCGCCCTCGATCCGGTCTTCCAGCGCCGCGAGGCGCAGCTCCTCCAGCCGCACGGCGGCGGCCTGGGCCGTCTCGCTCCCGGCGACCCCGGCCAGCGCGGGTCCGCGCCACAGGTCCAGCGCCTCGCGCAGCAGTGCCACCGCCCGTCCCACCTCGCCGTCGCGCGACGCCGCCCGCCCCTCCCCGGCCAGCCGCTCGAACCGGCAGGCGTCCACGTCGTCGTCCGCGACCACGATCCGGTATCCCGCCCCGGCCCGCTCGATCGCGCCCGCCGACCTCAGCGCGGCACGCAGCCGGGACACCTGGGACTGCAGCGCGTGCGCCGACAGCGCGCCGTCCGGGTCGATCTCCTCGGTCAGCCGGTCGGATGGCACGACCTGACCGGGGCGTACCAGCAGCAGCGCCAGCAGCGCGCGCCGCGCCGGTCCGCCCAGCGGGACCTCGGTCCCGTCGTCGTGCCACGCCCGGGTCTCGCCGAGGATTCCGAACCGCATGCCGGCGATTATCCACCGGCGGCCACGCCGCACCAGTGGGGCCGGGCGCGGCTCAGCCGCGTATGCTCTCGCCGCTCGGCTCGTCCAGCGGGGTCAGCTCGGCCGAGGCCGCGTCGTGATCCATCCCGGTCGCCTCGAGCAGATCGACGGCGATGGAGCGCAGCTGCGCGATGATGACGTTCGCGGAGAAGCCCAGGTTCTTCGGCCGCTCCCGGGCGGCGACGGCGAGCAACGCCTGCCTGGCCAGCATCGGTTCGCGCCCGGCCCCCAGTTCGAGCTGAAGCAGCAGCGCCGCCTCCGAGACCTCGCGCAGCAACTCGGCCAGCGCGGCCGGCGGCGGGCTGGACTCCCCCAGCGCCGCGAGCGTGCGGCGGACCAGCACCCGCGCGTTGCGCAGCGCCAGGTCCACCGGTACGGCGGCGGTCTCGTACCTGGCCAGTCTGGCCCGGTGATGCCAGCGCAGCGGCGAGATCCTGATGATCTCCTTGCCGTTCTCCAGCGCTGCCGCGAACTCCTCGACCGCCGTCTGTGTCCTGCGTCCGCACTCCAGGGCCTCGGCGGCCAGGTCCATATCGCCCTTCTCGATCGCCTCCGCCGCCTGCTCCAGGACGGTGGAGAAGGCGTCGAGCACGCCGGACAGATGCTTGCCCGCGATGGTGAGCGGACTGGCGGGCAGCAGCGCGACTACCGCGATGCCGATGACGCCGCCGGTGAGAGCGTCGGCCATCCGGTCCAGCCCGCCGACGTCCTCGCCCGGCACCAGCATGGCGACCAGCACCGCGGACGACCCGACCTGCGACACGAACAGCTCACCGCTGTTCAGCAGCCCCGCGACGCTCATCGCCAGCGCGATCACGAGCGCCATCTGCCAGGGGCCCGAGCCGATCCAGGACACCAGCAGGTCGCCGATGCCCACGCCCAGACTGACGCCGACCACCAGCTCGACCACCCTGCGCAGTCGCTGCCCGAGCCCCACACCCACGCAGATCATCACCGAGATGGGCGCGAAGAGGGGGTGGGCGTGGCCGAGCAGATGGACGGCGACGATCCAGGCCAGCGCGGCGCCGACGGCACACTGCGCGATAGAGGGCACAATCAGGCCAAACGTACCCAGCCGTTTCCTAACTTGATCACTGAGCCACGTTCGCACTCCTCCACGATGGCGGATCTTTATGACATTGGGATCACATTTGCCCTGAATTCTTCTGATTCGAACCATTCGGCGAAGGCCAGGGTGGGCCACGACCTCGTGCGGGTGCAGGTGGCCCCCAGAGCTGGGCGCCCTTCGGGCCGATGAACCCGAGCCCTCGTCCCCGGTCAGTGCGATCTGACTGATGGTCTCCGCCCTCTTCGCCGGTACAGTCGGCTGCATGTACTCGACGCGGGTCACTCAGCATGTGAACGCGCCGCGTTCGGCCGTTTACCAGGCGCTCGTGGACGCGGACGCGATCGCAAAATGGCGGGTACCAGCGGGTATGAGCAGCCACGTCCACGAGTTCGACGCTCGCGAGGGCGGCTCGTTCCGAATCTCGCTCACGTACGACGAGCCGGGACCGACCGGCAAGTCGGCGTCGCACACCGACACGTACCATGGCCACTTCGCGGAGCTCGTTCCGGACGAGCGAGTGGTCGAGGTGTTCGAGTTCGAGACCACGGATCCCGCCCTGCGCGGGACCATGACGATGACGACGACGCTTACCGACGCCGGTGGCGGCACCGATGTCGTCATCGTCCACGACGGAATCTCCGACGCCGTGCCCGCCGCCGACAACGAGACGGGCACGCGGATGGCGCTGGCGAACCTGGCCGCGCTCGTCGAGGAGGGCCAGACATCAACTCCCGCCGAAACCACGAGGTAGGCCGGAACACGTCAGCGCCGGGCGTCCGGACCGCATGGTCCTCGGACATCTTCGGCTTCCTCCTCGGCCAGGTCGTCCGGCGCATCACCGGGATCACTCCGGGCGCGTACTTCCGCCAGGCCGTGGGCGACCCGCTGGGGCTGCGGGACTGGATCGGCCTGCCCGCCCGCGAGACGGACAGTCGTGCCCGGCGCGACCCCGGCAAGGCGCCCGACGACGCCCTCCGCCTGCTCCTTGCCTGGGCCGCCCCACCTCCTGTACACGATCGGCACGCCGCCGTTCCCTGCCGATGACTGGTGATCGTACGATCCGTCCCGTGTTCTGCGCCGATTTCCCCGTGACTCCCGATGAGTAGTCGAGGCCTTCCCGTCACGATCGTCAACGCGTGCCTGAGGGACGGCCGTGGCGGCAGTCCCACTGCGGTGTTGGACGAAACGGCCTTGAGCGACAGCGAGCGCCGGAAGGTGCCTGAACTCTTGGGGACCTCGCACGCCGTCTTCGTCTCCATGGAGCACGACGGACCAGGCCGTCCCTCGGCCTCGCTGCGCTTCTTCACCTCCGAGGGAGAGTTGCCCGCCTGCGGTCATGGGACAGTCGCCGCTCTGGCCTTCCTCGCCGAGCGCGCCGGGGGCGCCGGGGGCACGGAGCATCGCATGAGGATTCGCGTGTCCGGGCGCGCATTCACCGGCCGGTCCTTCAGGAACGGAAGTCAGATCACGGCCGTCTTCGATCCGGGCCCCGTCGACCTGCGCGAGCCCACCGCGGCCGAGCGTGAACCCGTCCTCGCCGCACTGGGTGTCACCGCCGACACGCTCGCTGCCGGTATCCGGGTCGCCTCGCTGGGACGGCCCCGGCTGCTCGTCCCCGTCTCCACACGGTCCGTGCTCGCCACTCTGGCCCCGGACCTCGACCGGCTCCGTGACGCCTGTGACCGTCTCGGCCTGCTGGGCTGCTACGTCCACTCCATCCCGACGGCCGACGGGCGCCTCGCCGCGCGCATGTTCGCGCCGTCGATCGGCGTCGTGGAAGACATCGCCAACGCCAACAGCACCGCCTGCCTCGCCGCCCACCTGGCCGGTCACGGCATCACCGACATCACCGTCGACATGGGCGACGCTCTCGGGAGCCCCTCCACCATCACGGCCACCGCGCAGCAGAGCCCCACAGGTCCAGTCATCAGCGTCGGCGGCACCGCCACGCTGAAAGGACTCATCCACCGGCCCTGGGAGTGACGAAGAGCCTCACCAGCATGATCGACGCCGTCAGGCCGCCGCTGTCTGGTCGATGGCGAGCCGGTCCGCGCATCGCCGGGAGCCCGCCCGCTGCGGTGACTCTCCGCTTCCGATGTCAGCCGTGCCTGGTCAGGCCGCGGCCGGCACTTTCCCGCGCCGGGGATTACTGATGGAGTGGACAGGGTGAGCAGGGGTCACAGGTCGGTCCCCCGCACGGCCGACATCGCGCTGGAGGCGTGGGCGGACAGCCGGGAGGAGTGCCTGGCCGAAGCGGTGCGGGCGCTGGTGGAGACCTTCGCCGACATCGGCGAGGCGGTGCCGGACGGCAGCGTCATGATCGCTCTGGCCGAGGAGACCGACGAAGGGCTTCTCGGCGCGCTGCTGGACGAGGTGGTCTATCAGGTCGAGGTGCCCGGTCGGGTGGCGGTGGACGTGTCGATCGACGAGCGAACGGGCGTCACCCGGGGACAGGTCGAGATGCGGCTGGCGACTGTCCCGGTAGGGACGGTCGGCCACGTCGGCGGGTCGCCCACGGCGGTCGCGGTACTCGGGCTGCGGTTCGGCCGTGAGGCCGGGATGTGGCACGCCCACGTCGTGGTCGACGTCTACCCGAGAGACCGTACGTTCAGATGAAACCGCTCGTTCAGATGAAGCCGGCGTCGCGCACCTTCATGGCGACCTGGACACGGTTGTCGGCCGCCAGCTTGGCGAAGATCCGTGTGATGTTCGCCTTCACGGTCGCGACGCTCATATAGAGGCATTCGGCGATTTCGGCATTCGAGCCGCCCTTGGCCACTTCGATGGCGACCTCGCGCTCGCGTTCGGTGAGCGTGGCCAGCTCCCGCCGCGCCTCCACCTGCCGCGGTTCGCGCGCACCGGCTGCCGCGGCGATCACCTGACGGGCGACACTCGGTGACAACACCGGCTCCCCCTTCGCCGCGGCGCGAACGGCCTCGATCATCTTCGGTGGCGGCGTGTCCTTCAGCAGGAACCCGTCGGCCCCGAGCCGCAGAGCCCGCAGCACCATGTCGTCGGCGTCGAAGGTGGTGAGCACGAGGATCCGTGGCGGCTCCGGCCGCGCCAGCAGCAGTTCGGTGGTGGTCAGCCCGTCCTGGTTGGGCATCCGGATGTCCATCAACACGACGTCGGGCCTGAGGTCCCGGATCACGTCCATGGCCTGCCGGCCGTCCTCAGCCTCGCCGACGAGGTCCAGGTCGGGCTCGCCGCCGAAGATCAGGCGCAGCCCGGTTCGCACCATCGGATCGTCATCCACGATCACCAGTCGAGTCACGATGTGCAGCCTCCCATGGCAGCCGGGCGTCGAGGATGAAGCGTCCATCCCGGGTGGCGTGGCGGAGGGTTCCGCCGGCCATCCGGGTTCGTTCGGCCAAGCCGACCAGACCCAGCCGACCACCGGGCCCGGCCGCCGTCCCGTACGGCGCCGGATTGCTCACCCGGATCCGCAGGCCGTCACCCGGGCGCCCGCCGAGCACGGCCGTCACCCGGCTGCCCGGCGCATGCTTACGCGCGTTGGTCAGGGCCTCCTGCACGATCCGGTACGCGTGCCGACCGGTTTGGGGCGGCAGCAGTTCCCGGTTCTCTATGGTGTCGTCCACCTCGATCCGCTGGCCGGCCGCGCGTACTTCGTCGAACAGGGCGTCCAGGTGGGCCAGGGTCGGCTGCGGGGCCTCGGGGGCGTCGTCACGCCGGAGCTTGCCGAGCACGGTGCGCAGTTCGTTCAGCGACTGGTGCGCGTTCTCCTGTATCGCCAGCGCGATCTCGCGGGTCTCCTCGGCGGTGAGGTCCGTCCGGTACGCCAGACCGCCGGCGAGCATCGACAGCAGCGAGATCCGGTGTGCCAGGACGTCGTGCATCTCATGGGCGATCGCGACCCGCTCTGCCAGCTTGGCCTGCTCGATCCGCTGCAGCTGTTCGCGCTCCGCGGCCAGCGCCGCCTCTCGTTGTGAGGCGGCCAGGTCGCGACGCCCGCGCAGGTAGAGGCCGAAGAGGGTCAGCACGCCGAGGACGGCGGTTCCGGTCAGCATCGAGACGATGGTCGCCTGGTTGACGCCGTACCAGCTGGACCGCACGGCCAGGCACAGCCAGGACACGACCGCGACCGGGACGAACTGACGCCACCGACGACGCGTCCCCAAGGATACGTACGCGACCTGGGCCGGGCCGGTCGCCGTGGTGGAGAAGGCGGTCAGCAGGGCGGTCGCCAGCGCGGTCTGCCACGGCCGGCGCCGCCGCCCGCGCATCAGAACCAGCCCGATCAGGCCGAGCCCCACGTCGACCAGTGCCGCTGGGAGCCGGTCCCGCTCCCCGGAGACGATCACGGCCAGGACGACACCGTAGAACAGCATCGGCAGCACGGCGCACAGATAACGCAGCGCGACGCCCGGCCGGTCCAGGGGCGGTCGGTTCTCCGTATGGGCGTGCACGGTCCACAGCCTAGGGACGGCCGGGCCGATGCCTTAGCGACCTGGGTCGGCATCCGGCCGGCCTCAGGTCGAGAACCGAGGCGTCATGTCCGGCCCTCCGTCCGGCGGCCGTCGACCTGGGTCCGATGTCCGACGGCCGCGCATCCGGTGAGCTGGATCCGTGATCGAGTTCAGGAACGTCAGCAAGATCTACAAAGGTGTGAAGGCGCTCGACGACGTGTCCTTCACCGTAGGAGCCGGGAGCGTCACCGGTTTCCTTGGGCCCAACGGCGCCGGAAAGTCGACCGCGATGCGCATCCTGGTCGGGCTCTCCCGCGCCACCGCGGGCTCGGCCACCCTGCTGGGCCGGCCGTACGCCGAGCTGGCCTGCCCCGGTTTCCATGTCGGCACGCTGCTCGACGCCGGCGCCCAGCATCCCGGCCGCACCGGGCGGGAGATCCTGACCCTGGGCGCGATGATGCTCGGCCTGCCGAAGTCGCGGGTCGACGAGGTCCTCGACCTGGTCGGGCTGACCGGCCGGGAGAGCGGACGGACAGTCAGCGGCTACTCGCTCGGGATGCGGCAGCGTCTCGGCGTCGGCCACGCCCTCCTCGGCCGGCCGAAGGTGCTCGTCCTGGACGAGCCCGTCAACGGTCTCGATCCGCAGGGCATCCGGTGGATGCGCGGTCTGCTCCACGGCCTCTCCGACTCGGGATGCTCCGTGCTGCTCAGCTCACACCTGCTGCACGAAGTGGAGCAGGTCGCCGACCATATCGTGATCATCGGCCGGGGCCGCATCCTCACTCAGGGCACCGTCGACGAGCTCAACCGGGGCCAGAGCCTCGAACAGATCTTCTTCGAACTGACCGCGAACGCCGATCGGAGCACGACGTGACCGACACCGGGATTCCCCCGACCACGAGCACCGTGAACGGCACCACAACGGACGACGTCCCGGCCATCGGCTCGCAGTACACGGACATCCACCGGCCGCCGATCCCCTTCCACCGGCTGCTGACGGTCGAGGCGCGCAAGCTCTTCGACACGCGGACCGGCACGATCATGACGGTGATTCTGGGCATGGTGACGGTCGTGGCCATCATCGGGCGCGGTGTCGCCGTGGGTCCGGAGCTGCACACGTTGGTCGGCACCGCCGGAATCGGGTTCGGGACGTTGCTCCCTGTGCTCGGCATCCTCACGGTCACCGGCGAATGGAGTCATCGCACCGCCCTGACCACGTTCACGCTCGAACCCCGACGCTCGCGGGTGATGGCGGCCAAGTGCCTGCCGCCGTTGATCACGGCCGTGGCGGCCTCTCTGCTCGCGATCCTGATCGCGGTCGCGGTGACGGCCGTCGTCGCCGGGGTTCAGGACGTCCCGGCCACCTGGGAGATCGCGCCTCTCGCCCTGCTGGGCTGGACCGGGACGAACGTTCTCGTGGTCGCGACGGGGCTCGCCCTGGGCATGCTGTTCATGAACGCGCCGGCCGCGATCGTGGTCTGCTTGTCGGCTCCGGTCCTGTGGGCCGTAGTGAGCAGGCTTGGCGCCGCCGGCGAGATCCTCGCCGAATGGTTCGACCTGAACACCACCGCCACTCCCCTGATGGACGGCGGCATGACCGGCGGCGACGCCGCCCGGCTGGCCACGTCGACGATCCTGTGGATCGTCATCCCGATGACGGCCGGCATGGTGCGAGTGATCCGCAAGGAGGTGAGCTGACACGGGTCGCAAGGCCGTCCGAACGCGTCGCACCGTCACCCTGGTCGCCCTGCGCGGCGATCTCGGTGTTCGACAGGCCTCGCGCCACGTGGAGACCACCTCATGCTCGCGTGCGGTGAGAACCCGCACGTTCCGCTCGCGCGCGTCGCCTGCCGGAAGGTGTACCGCGAACCGCTCCAGCAGGTGGCGGGGCGTGTCGGGACGCGAAGGCGATCACGGGACCGGGACAGGCGCGAGGCGATAGCCGAGCTGGCTGTACAGCTCCAGCTGGTCGTAGTAGTCCCGATCGGTGATGATGAGACCGTTTTCGGTCGAGCACGCACAGGCGCCGCGGACCGCGATGCGACGGCCGGTTCCTTCCACCACGCTGCCGTCCGGCAGGAGGAAGGGGCCCGTGTGGGTGCCGACGAGCGTGTACTCGGTGGCCGCCGGCTCGTCAGGGGCGAACTTGTACCATGCCGCGATGCGCAGATCCGGGAAGCCCTCAAAAAGGTGTTCGAACTGCCAGGCGATCTGCTCATGCCCTTCCGCGACGCCCACTGGGGTGACGTAGACCGCATTCGGGCAGTAGCACTCAAGCACTCGATCCAGATCGTGGTCGTTTATCGCCTCAAACAGCGCGTCTTTGAGCTCTCGAGCAGTAGCCACGGCCATCGCCCCCTCGCGGATACATCCAAGCTATCGCCTGGTATCGCGACCCGCGCCCGGGCGCTGGGGCCGACAGGGTCGCCTGCATGAACTCTTTCATCGCTCACTCACAACCAAGAGAGCCGCCTCCGGCAAGGGCGCTCCGGCTCCGGGGCGATCGCCAAGGGTCTATTCGACGCCAGCCGTGCCCTTCTGCCGACGCTCATGATCTTGATCACTGTGCCGCGCATGGCCCGCGCCCACTCCGACGGCGCGGGCGCCGTCATCCGCGGGGCCGGGAGGCGTAGGGCAGCAGTGCCATCTCTCGGGCGTTCTTGATCGCGCGGGCCAGCTGCCGTTGCTGCTGTACGGTGACGCCGGTGACCCGGCGGCTGCGGATCTTGCCACGGTCGGAGACGAACCTGCGCAGCAGGTCGGTGTCCTTGTAGTCGATGTAACCGACGCCCCGCAGCGGATTGCTCTTCTTGCGTGGGGTACGGCGGGGCTTCATGCGATCTCCTTCAGGTCGAGGATGGGGGCGAACGGGTCGTCGTAGTCGGCCCAGGCGCCGGGACCGGCCTGTTCCTCCTCCCGGGTGAGCAGGCAGGCGTCGAGCAGTCCGTGAATGTGCTCGCGGTCGAGGTCCGGGCCGGTGAAGACCAGGTGCTGGACGCGGTCGCCGCTGACCGGGTGCCAGTCCAGGGTGGCGGCCACGCGGCGGGCCGGGGAGATCCCGTCCCAGGCGGACTCTGGCAGCGCGGTCAGCCAGGGGCCGGCGTCCTCCACCGAGACGACTCCCGCGACCGCGTCCCAGGCGAGCAGCTGCTCGTGCCTGGTCGCCAGCCAGAACCGGCCGCGTGAGCGGACCGATGAGGTGACCAGCTCGTCCACGGCCTCGAACAGGCGGGCGGGGTGCAGCGGGCGCACATGGTGCCACACCACCGTGGTGATCTCGTCGTCCTGGGCGTCGCAGGGGAGTTGGGCGGTGGCGGGGTCGACGCGTTCGGCCAGCTCCGCCGTGCACAGTGCGGCGCCGGTGAGGTGGGGCAGCGCGGTGAGCTCGTGGATCGGCGTGAAGGGCGCGAGGTGGCCGAGCACTCCCCGGGAGAGGTCGGCGTCCTCCTCGTCGCCTCCGTGCAGGACCAGGCCGGTGGCGTACTCCAGTTGGCGGGCCAGGACTTCGGCCAGGTATCGCCGGTCGCCTCTCGCCGCGGGCTTGCCGATTTCGGACAGGCGATCGCCGCGGGTGATGTCGACGGGCATGCGTTCGGCGTCCAGCGCGGTGAGCACGGAGGTCAGGCGCAGGATGCCACCGGCCTCGTCGCAGTCGATCGCCTCGGCCACCGAGCGAGGCTCGACCGAGTCCCACAGGTCGACGATCAGCAGCGAGGCCGTCGCGGCCAGCCTTACCAGCTGCGGGAGCATGTCCTCGCGAACGGTGCAGGTGACGCAGCCGTGTGCGAGCCGCACGTCGGTCACGTCGAGCACACCCGCCCCGGCGCGGACGACTCGCCGGACACGATCCAGCGTGACCGCGCACAGGTCGTGGTGGACGGCGACAGATCCGGGGTGCTCCGTCAACAGCCGGTCGACGGTTGCCGTGCGGGCCGAGGCGTGCAGGCCCGCGACGAGGACGACAGGGGTGGACACGACACCTCCAGTTGCGGGAATGAAAACGGTTGTCGTTATCATTACACATCTCGCAACGAGAGAGGATCCGATTTGGCCAGGAACGAGCTACGCCCGGTGATCAAAATCCGATCGACCGCCGGGACCGGCTACACCTACGTGACCACGAAGAACCGGCGCAACGACCCCGACAGGCTCACGCTCCGCAAGTACGACCCGATCGTCCGCCGACACGTGCACTTCAGGGAGGAACGATGAAAAAGGGCATCCACCCCAGCTATCACCCGGTCGTCTTCCGGGACCCGAGCGCGGACTTCGCGTTCCTCACCCGGTCCACGATCACCAGTGACACGACCATCGAATGGACGGACGGCAGCACCTACCCGGTGGTCGACGTCGACGTCTCCTCCGCGAGTCACCCCTTCTACACCGGCCGCGGCCGCGTCCTGGACACCGCGGGCCGCGTCGAGCGGTTCAACCGGCGCTACGGGAGGGACTGATGTCCGCCCGCTGCCAACTGACCGGCGCCGGGCCGGTCTTCGGCAACAACGTCTCCCACTCCCACCGGCGCACCCGGCGGCGGTGGGACCCCAACATCCAGCGCCGTCGCTACTGGCTGTCGGGCGAGGGCAGGTATGTCCGGCTGACGCTCAGCGCCCGGGCGATCAGAACCATCGACAGGATCGGCATCGAAAGAGCCGTCGCCCAGATCCGCGCCCGAGGGGAGCGGATCTGATGGCCAAGAAGAGCAAGATCGCCGCCAACGAGCGGCGGAAGGAGGTGGTCCTGCGTCACGCCGCACGCCGGGCCGAACTGAAGGAGACCATCCGCACCGGCACACCGGAGCAGCGCGCGCGAGCCGTACGGGAACTGGGCCGGCAGCCGCGTGACGCCAGCGCGACCCGCGTGCGCAACCGCGACTCCGTCGACGGCCGTCCCCGCGGCCATCTGACCAGGTTCGGGCTCTCCCGGATCCGTTTCCGGCAGATGGCCCACCGGGGCGAGCTCCCCGGCGTCACGAAGGCGAGCTGGTAGCCATGGCCGTGCCCAAGCGCAGGACCTCCCGCAGCAACACCCGGCATCGGCGCAGCCAGTGGAAGGCGACCGTTCCCGACCTCGTCCCGATCACCCTGAACGGCCGGGATCTCCTGGTCCCTCGCCGTCTCGTACGCGCCTACCAGCGGGGGTTCATCGCGGTTCGATGAAACGAGCCAGCCGGATCGCCCGCTGCGGCGTGACATGCCGGGCGCGGAGCCGCCGCGGGCGATCCGGCCACCTCGGTGTCTCCCCTTCTTTCCTAGAGTGACCGCGTGAGCCAGAACGAAGCGACCGAGATCCAGTTCCGCAGCGACGTGACCGTCGAGCTGATCAAGCATGCGGCGTCCGACGCCGACGTGCTGTGGGCAGCCCGGGTGTCGACCAAGGGGGAGAGCTCTCTGGAGGAGATCCAGGCCGATCCGGAGCGCTCCCGCGGCCTGATCAACTTCCTGATGCGGGATCGGCACGGCACGCCGTTCGAACACTCCTCGATGACCTTCTATGTACGGGCGCCGATCTTCGTGTTCCGGGAGTTCATGCGGCACCGGACGTTCAGCTACAACGAGGAGAGCGGCCGCTACCGGACGCTGGAGCCGGTCTTCTACGTGCCCGCCCCGGGCCGCAAGCTGGTCCAGATCGGCAAGCCCGGCAAGTACGAGTTCGTCGACGGCACGGAGGAGCAGCGCTCGCTGGTCGCCGAGACCACCAAGGAGAGCTACCGCCAGGCCTACCGCGCGTACGTGGAGATGTTGGAGGCCGGTGTCGCCCGCGAGGTGGCGCGTACCGTACTCCCGGTCGGCCTCTACTCCTCGATGTACGCCACCTGCAACGCCCGCGCCCTGATGAACTTCCTGTCGCTGCGTACCAGGCGCGAGGATTCGGCCTTCCCGTCGTTCCCGCAGCACGAGATCGAGATGGTCGCCGAGAAGATGGAAGCGATCTGGGCCGAACTGATGCCCCTCACCCACGCCGCCTTCCAGTCCTCCGGCCGCGTCTGTCCCTAGGGGTTCTGCCGCCGCGACGGCCGCGACGCCGGGCTCCGGTTCACGGAGGTGGTGATGTCGCCATCCCCCTGGCTATTCATCGTCGTACTCGTCGATCCATACGCCCGCTCCAGCCTTG
The DNA here is from genome assembly GCF_040656155.1 of Microtetraspora glauca. Classification (NCBI taxonomy): domain Bacteria; kingdom Bacillati; phylum Actinomycetota; class Actinomycetes; order Streptosporangiales; family Streptosporangiaceae; genus Microtetraspora; species Microtetraspora glauca. The sequence continues at coordinate 78,075 of NZ_JBFALK010000025.1, read as the reverse complement.
TGGAGGAACCTGATGGCTTCCTCGTTGAGGAGCAGCCCAAATCTGGTGGAACCCGGTCCCGGCTCGAATGACCGGAACATGACGAGGTCGGCTTCACTGCCTTGCGCCGTCAGCTCTCCGATTCGCTCGCCTGCGATATTCGGTCGGCCCAGCAGGGCCTCCACCCTGATCGTCGAGCGAAGCGGTCTCCGGAAGACCTGAGTCCGCGATCCACTCATGGCACGGCGGTATCAGGCGCCCGCTCCGGCTGCCTCGCCTCGATTCCCTGGCTTCGGTCCGGCTGGGAGTGATCCCCAGGCGCTTGGTGATCTGCTCGGGGGATAGATGATTGGACCGGATCATGAAGTACACACGTTGCTCGATGATCACATGAGCAGGGTAGGTGCCTCAGTTGTCCGCACGGGATCGTCTTTGACGGATGAGGCGCTTCACGTCCGGCGGAGCCTAGTCGATCAAGGCCAGGAGACTCCGATACAGAGCCGGTCCGTCGCGATTCCTGATGCGATCGGCCTGCCCAGGCCCCACTCCCGGATGTTGCCCGAGCACGTGGGCGGTCCGACGATGACCGTGGTCGGAGAACGTTCAGGTCGCCGGCGGCTCCGGCATCATGTCCATGAAGTAGTCGCCGAAGCCGACACGCACCTGGACCACCCGGCCCCAGGCGAAGTCCACCCACCACTGCCCGTACGGCCAGTGATTGACCACGTGCGCCCCGTCGGCGAGACGCGCCGGTCAGCCCGTATGCGTGGACGACGGCGACGCCATCCGGCAACGGCCGGCCGCGGGCTCCTCGGAGGTGAGGCAATAGACGCTGGACACGCGGTTCGATGACTGGTTCGCCTGGCTCTGCCTGGCCCTGACGATCGGCGGCTTGCTCGCCCTGCGCGTCAGGACCGCGCCGACTCGCCTCGGGTCGGGAAGACATACCGTCACGGTCCGGCGTATTACCGGCTCTCGCATGGCGTAGCCGATCCACGAGAGTCATCTACCGGCGGGCCTTCAAACACGCTCATAACCAAGCAAAAGCCGCAATTCGCGCCACCCATAAATGGGTTTTGGGATAGTTTGCCCCCTTGTTCGCACTACCCGATCATGGAGGTAGACAGATGGCTGACGGGCTGACCCGACGTGATTTCGGCCGAACGGTGGGCTTGTCCGGGCTCGGGCTGGCCGGCGCCGGGCTCCTCACCGGGCAGGCGGGCACGGCGCACGCCGCCGCCGTGCCGTGGAGGACGACCGGCACCCTGGGCGCGGGGCTGAGCAGCTTCGACAACACGATGAAGGCCTTCATGCAGGCCAGGAACATCTCCTGCGGATCCCTGGCCGTCGCGCGCAAGGGCAAGCTCGTGCTGGCCCGCGGGTACACCTGGATGACCAGCACGATACTGAGGACCCAGCCGACCTCGCTGTTCCGGATCGCCAGCCTGAGCAAGCCCATCACCGCGGCGGCCGTCCTCAAGCTGGTGCAGGACGGCAAGCTCAGGCTCACCGACCGGCTGCCCGACCTGCTCACCCTGACGCCTCCGTCCGGCAAGACGCTGGATCCGCGGCTGGCGAACGTGACCGTGCTGAGGTTGCTGCAGCACCTGGGCGGCTGGGACTCGTCCGTCACCACCGACCCGATGTTCAGCGACCTGACGATCTCCAGGGCGCTCGGTGCGGCGCTGCCGGTGGGTCAGGCCGACATCATCCGGTACGCCAGCGGCCTGACGTTGAACCACAACCCCGGCAGCACCTACACCTACGCCAACTACGACTACATGCTGCTCGGGCGGATCATCGAGAAGGTCAGCGGCATGCCGTACGCCACGTACGTGCAGCAGAAGATCCTCGGTCCGCGCGGAATCACCCGGATGAGGCTGGGGCGCACGCTCAAGGCCAACGCCGTCACCGGCGAGGTGCCCTACGTCTCGCAGTACTCCGGAAAGACGGTGTTCGACGCTTCCGGCGCGTCCGTCCCGGCCCCGTACGGCTCGTTCAGCCTGGAGAACATGGACGCGCACGGCGGCTGGCTCGGCTCGGCGGTCGATCTGGTCCGGTTCGCCGGGATCTTCGACGCCGCGAGCTCGGTGCTCACTTCGACGTCGATCTCCCGCGCCTTCGCCCAGCCCGAGACCGGCGTCAACGACGGCGGCTGGTGGTACGGCTGCGGCTGGTCGGTCCGCAACGTCAGCGGCGGCCGCAACACCTGGCACACCGGCAGCCTCCCCGGCACGTCCACCATCCTGGTGCGGCGGTATGACGGGCTGACCTGGGCGGCGCTGTTCAACCAGCGTGACGACGCGTCCGGCCTGAGCTACTCCGACATCGATCCGGCCCTGCACAAGGCCGCCAACGCGGTGACGACCTGGCCCACCGGCGACCTGTACGGCACGTACCTCTGACGGGAGCGCCAGGGGCGGTGAGGAGATCATGAACGGCGTCGCCGGACACCGCGCGCGAATCGCGTGGGTGGCGTCACTCATGGTCAACACGGTGTTCGGGTACTTCGGAACCATCCCGCTGGGTTTCGTGTGGATATTCCTCGCCAATTACCCGCTGGCGGCCGTCGGGCTGACGCACCGCGATCCGACCGACAACGACGGAATCTTCCCCTGGCTGATCGTCCTCAGCGTGGTCTGGGGGTTCATCGCCCTGTGGGCGTTGGTCAATATCGCGATTCGGAGGTTCTCGAGACTGCGCGCACGGCCCTACTGGACGTTCAGTGCGGTCGTGGCGCTCGTCCCGGTCGTCGTGTTCGCGATGTTCCCCGATGTGTGGGCGGCGCTGCGCTGGTACTGAGCGCCTCCACGTCGCGTCACCGTTAGGTGTCCGCCGCGAACTATTGAGAAGAATTCTTTGCATTGATACCTTCTCATCATGTCCACGTATCAGCGGCGAGAACTCGCCGACGTCGAAGCGTTGAAGGCGCTGGCCCATCCGCTCCGCCAGCAGCTCCTGACGCGGCTGCAGCGGCGGGGCGCGGCCACCAGCGCGATGCTCGCCACCGAGTTCGGCGAAGACCGCGGTGCCACGAGCTACCACCTGCGCCAGCTCGCCCGGTACGGGTTCATCGAAGAGGACACCGCCCGGTCGGAGGGGCGACGGAAGTACTGGCGATCCATCCCCCAGGACCTGCGCCTGCCGGGGTCGGGCACCAGCCCCGAGGTCGATGTCGCGGCGCGCGAGCTCGGCAGGCAGTGGCAGGAACGCGCTGAGCGCGAGCTCGCGGCGTTCCGCGCCAGGGAGGACGACTTCGGTGCCTTCAGCGACGCCGCGCTCAGCTCACTGGGAGGCACCACCCTGACCGCGGCCGAACTGGCGGAGTTCACGGAGGAGTACGTCGACCTGCTCAACCGCTGGCGCCGGCAGCCCGAACACGCGCTTCCCGGCGCCCGGCACATAACTGTGGTCTTCCACGCCTTCCCGACTCCGGACGAGAGCGCGTGACATGAGCGTCACGGGACCGCAGACCCCATCTTTATGGCGCAACAAGGACTTCCTCGCCTTGTGGGGCGGCCAGATCGTCTCCACCCTGGGTACCCGGATCAGCGCGACGGCCCTTCCGCTGCTCGTACTCGCCGTTACCGGATCACCGGCGAACGCCGGACTGGTCGGCGCGGCGGGGTCGCTGCCCTACCTGCTGATATTTCTGCCGGCGGGCACACTGGTTGATCGCTGGAACCGGCGGCGCATCATGTTGGTCAGCCAGATCACCGCGTGCGTCGCGCTCGCCAGCATCCCCGTGGCGCTATGGCTGGACGTGTTCACGATTTCCCAGCTGACGATCGTCGCCTTCGCCCAAGGAACGTGTTTCGTCTTCTACGACCTGGCGGAGGAAGCGGCCCTCCCCCGGATCGTGCCGCCCTCTCTTCTCCCTTCCGCGATCGCGCAGAACGAGGCCAAGGGACGTGGGGCCTCCCTGGCGGGTCCCCCGCTCGGCGGGCTGCTGTTCGGGCTAGGTCACGCCATACCCTTTCTGACCAACGCCCTTTCCCACATGGTGGCCATGATCGGGCTGTTGTTCGTTCGATCGGATCTCCAGGACGAGCGCTCCGCTCCCCGTGACTCGTTCTGGAACGAGACCAGGGCAGGACTGCGGTGGTTGTGGCGGCAGCCGCTCGTCCGGGCCGCGGTTCTCCTGGTGGCGGCCAGCAACATGATCTTCTCGGCGCTCAGCCTGGCGCTGGTCGTCCTGGCCCGCCGGCAGGGCGCCTCACCCGCGGAGATCGGCCTCATGCTCGGCGTCTACGGCGGCGGGGGGCTGATCGGCGCCCTCGTCGCCGGTCGGCTGCACTCCCGGTTCTCTCCGAAGACCGTCATCATCGGGGTGAACTGGATCTGGGCCGCGGTGTTGCCCGTGCTGGCGGTGGCGCCGAACCCGCTGTCGCTGGGCGTGGTCGCCGCCATGACGTCGGCGATCGGTCCCATGTGGAACGTCGTGATCGGCACCTACCAGTTGACGCTGGTGCCGAACGACATGCTGGGGCGCGTCGGCAGCGCGTCCATGACCCTGGCATGGGGTGTCATACCGCTGGGATCGCTGATCGCGGGCTTTCTCCTCGACACGCTCGGCCCGGTCGGCACGATCCTGGTGCTGGCCCTGGGCATGCTGCTCACCGCCGTCGCCGCGACCGCCAGCCCGGCCGTCCGCCACGCGCCACCGCTGCCCGCCGCGCCGGCCGCTGTCCACATCACGTAGTCACCAGGCCGGCGGAGGAACGGCCGGGCCGCAGCCTGGCAGTGCCCTCCGCCGGATTCTCGTGCAGCCGTACTCGGCCCCGCGCGGCCCGATGCCAGGCACAGCTCGCTCAGGCCGCCGGAGCATCCGTCAGAGATCCAACCCGACCAGCAGCGGGTCGTGGTCGGAGGAGCGGAAGGCGTCCGGAGCGTACAGGTACGGCGGGTTGAACTCGGTGTTGTAGTCCATGAACCGGCCCTCGTCGCTGTTGATGTGCCAGATGGTCGCGCCGCTCACCAGCTTGCTCAGGTTCCGGTCGGCCAGGGCGTGGTCGATCTCGCCGGAGAGACCGTCGAAGACGTAGCTGTAGCGGTCCTTCGCCGAGACGTACTTCTTGCTCAGGCTGGTCAGACCGCCCCGCTCCAGAGCGTGGATCGGGTCCTCCTCGCCGTACGCGTTGATGTCGCCGAGAACGAGCGCGTTCCGCGGCTTGAGGGTGTCGATCAGGGCCAGCAGAGCCTGGGCCTGCTTGACCCGCTTGGCGTTGTAGCAGCTCTGCCCGTCACCCTGGTCGGCGTCGGCGCCGGTGGCGTCACCGTCGACGTCGGTGCAGCCCTTCGACTTGAAGTGGTTGACCAGCACGGTGAAGGTCTGGCCGTTCCCGCTCGCCTTGCGGAACGTCTGGACCAGCGGCGGCCGGTTGAAGATCGGGTCAGAGGAGGACAGCGCCGCGCCGACCGGGGTGACCTTGGCCGGCTTGTAGATCAACGCGGTCTGGATCAGGTCGGTGCCCGGGTTGGGGTGGGTGATCGCCTTGTAGGTTCCCGCGCCGACCTTGGCGTTGAGGGCGTCGACCAGGGCGTTCAGCGCCACGTCGGAGTTGCGCTCGACCTCCATCAGCCCGGCCACGTCAGGGTCGAGGCCCGTGATGGTGGCGACCAGCTTGGCGAGCTGCCTGTCCCTTTCGGTGGTTGTGGTGGCGCCCCGGGATTTGAGCGTGGTGAACCAGTTGAGGGTGTTGAGGCTCGCGACCCGGACGTTGCCCCCGACCTTCGCGGGTTTGGCGGGACGCGGGTTCTCCGGCTCGAAGACGACCGGCTGGGTCGGCTGGACCCGGTAGACCCCGAAGCCGTAGGTAAGCACCCCGGTCAGGTCCTTGACCTCGTCGCCGATCCGGACGGTGTCCGACCCCTTGGAGTGGTACGGCAGGGTCGCCGGGTTCTGCGTGTCGGAACCGTCGTCGAGCAGGATCTTCCGCCGCGCGTCCTTCTCGCTGTCCACACCCTTGTGGTCGGTCGGCTGCCACAGCCGGCCGCCCTCCGACAGGGTGATCTCACCGAACCGGCCGAGGTTGTAGATCTCCGAGGCGGCCAGGTCGTCCGTGAAGGTGACGAGCATGCCCTCGTACCGCTCGAAGGAGATCCCCTTCTTGAGCGGCAGCTTCACCTTGGCCGGCTTGATGGTGCCGGTGCCGCAGACGTTGACCGCGGTGGCCGGCGAGACCTCGGTCAGGCCGTTGAACTCGATCACCTTGCCGGAGACGAGCACCCGGTCACCGGCCTTGACCGGCGAGGGGGAGAATACGAACAGGCCCTCGGAGGTCGCCGGGTCGTTGTCCGGCGTGGGGTCCTGGATGTAGAAGCCGTTCAACTGGCCGGCCCCCTGATAGGCGCCGGTGACGATGCCCTCGACCCGGACGTCCGTCCCGGCGAGCGGGCTGACGTCGCCGTTCCCCTGCACCTGCGCGATCCGGTGCGTGATCGGGGTGTCGCACGTGGCGCTCGGCGTGGGGCTCGGCGTGGGGCTCGGCGTGGCGCTCGGGCTGGCCGAGGCTGACGGAGAAGCCGACGGGGAAGCCGACGGGGACGGCTCGTCGCCACCGCACGGCGCCGGCGGCGTGGCGGCGTTGCGCGGGGCGGGGACCGCGGCGTCGAAGTCGGCGCCGTTGTCGCCGCTGTCAGCGCAGCCGCCGCTCTTGCGGATCGCGGCGGTGGTGTTGGTGAGAGCGGGGGCGGGGGTGCCCTTGAAGAAGTTCGCCGCGCCGTACCCGACGAGATCGGCGACCAGCGCCATCTGGTCGTCGGTGCAGGGGGTGCTGGAGCCGTTGCAGACCAGGCCGTCGGCGGAGCGGACCAGCGCCACCTTGCCCGCCGTGCCGCTCAGGTTGCTGGTGCCGACGTCGTCCGGCGTGGGCAGCGAGCCGCTGGCGGTGGTACCCGCGGCCAACTGGACCAGGTGGTACTGGCCAGGGGCCAGTGTTCCGGAGAGGCTCGTCTTGTTGGCGGAGAAGTTTCCGGTTCCGCTGGCGCTGGTGTACTGCACCGACCAGCCGTCCAGCGAGACGGAGGCGGCGCTGCGGTTGAAGAGCTCGACGTAGTCGTTGGTGAAGGGGGCGCCGGAGTTTCCGCCTCCGCCGTATACCTGGCTGATGACAACGGTCCCCTGCGCCGCGATGGCAGGGGTTGAGGGGAGGGCGGCGATCGAGCCGACGGTGACGCCGGCAGTCACGATGATCGCGAGCGCCCGGGGCATTGCACGCATGGCCCGAGAGATTAAAGCGTGCGGGGTTCAGATATCGCATCTAATGCGTGGATAAATCATGAATTCGAAATATCGACACTTCCTGTCGATAGAAGTACTGATGATCTGGCGTCATGTGACGTGGCGGGGCGGTGGACCGCCCACCGTCGGCCCTCGCCGCCGCGCCACCGGCACGTCATCGCCGAGTACGCGGTACGGCCGATCCGTTTTCACGGCGGCGACCGGGAATCCGGCGAGCCACCTTGAACGTCCGCGCCGTCCGAACTAATCGTGTTCGGCGTTTTCCGGCAATGACGAGGCGCCGCACATTTGGTCGGCGGGGCCCTGTTCGAGGTGGTCTTCATACACCCCGACCTTGAAGGTGATCAGGTCCAGGCATCGGGTCAGCTTGTCGATCTGGGCGATCACGTGTTCCTGGTGCCGGCGCAGCAGCGCGAGTCGCTCCTTCTCGGTGCCAGAGCCCTGCCTGACGAGGTCGGTGTACTGGCGGATCGCGGGCAGAGGCATGCCGGAGGCGCGGAGGATGACGCAGAGCCGCAGCCACTCCACGTCGTCCTCGTTGTAGAAACGACGCCCACCGGGTCCACGTCGTACGGGATTGGCCAGGATGCCTTCACGCTCATAGAAGCGCAGCGTGTGCACGCTCAAGCCGGTGCGTTCCGCGACCTGTCCGATGCTCAGATCCTGTGCGACCTCAGGCATGCCCCCCAGAGTAGGGGGTTGCCCTAGAGCCGACTCTAGAACCTAGAGTTCGGCGCATGATCACCCCCACCACTAAGGGAGCATGAGCATGCACTACCGCGTCCTCGGCGGGACCGGCATCGAAGTGAGCGTCCACTGCCTCGGAACCATGATGTTCGGCGCTGTCGGCAACCCCGACCATGACGAATGTGTCCGCATCATCCACTCAGCCCTCGACCAGGGGATCAACTTCGTCGACACCGCGGACATGTACTCGGCGGGCGAGTCGGAGGAGATCGTGGGAAAGGCGCTGCGCGGCCGTCGTGACGACGTCGTGCTCGCCACCAAGGTGCATTTCCGGATGGGCGTGGGCCCGAACCGCGGCGGCAATTCCCGTCGATGGATCATCAAGGAGGTCGAGGAGAGTCTCAAGCGCCTGCAGACCGACTGGATCGACCTCTACCAGATCCATCGTCCCGACCACACGACCGACATCGAGGAGACGCTCTCCACGCTGAGCGACCTCGTGCACCAGGGCAAGATCCGCGCCTTCGGCTGCTCCACGTTCCCGGCCGATGAGATCGTCGAGGCGCATCACGTCGCCGAGCGCCGTGGCCTGCTGCGCTTCAGGACCGAGCAGCCGCCGTATTCGCTGCTGGCCCGGGGCGTCGAGACCTCCGTGCTGCCGGTCTGCGAGCGTCTGGGAATGGGTGTGCTGACCTGGAGCCCGCTGGCCTCGGGCTTCCTGACCGGCAGATATCGCAAGGGGCAGCCCATCGATCTCGCCACCGGTCGCGCGGCGCTGACGCCGGCGCGCTTCGATCCTTCGCTTACCGTGAACGCCTCCAAGCTGGACATCGTCGAACAGCTCGTCGAGGTCGCGGACGGCCTCGGCTGCTCACTACCCGAGCTGGCCGTGGCCTTCACCGTGGCGCATCCCGGCGTCACCTCGGTGATCGTGGGGCCGCGAACGATGAACCAGCTGGAGGCGCTGCTGAAGGGCGCCTCGCTCACCCTCGATGACGCGGCTCTCGACCGGATCGACGAAATCGTGCCGCCCGGGACGAACATCTACCAGCCGGACGGCGCGTGGCGCCCGCCGGTGCTGGCCGACACCGCCCGCCGTCGGCGCCCGATCGCCGACCGTTCCGCGGCCTAGCTGCGGAACGGCTGTCGCTGACTGCCGATCATGTCAGAGGGGCGCAAGAACTCGGCCCAGAAGTCACCAGCAACGAAAATCCCAGCTGGGGTCGTGGAGGTTGTCCTGAATCTCAACGATGATCGGCTGACGCTGGTCGAAGGTGAGCGGGAAGGACGGCGTTGTCGACGGTGTCCACCCGATGACCTCGACCCCGCCACCCTCGATGCCGATCTTCGCGGCCCCATAGTGGCGCACGACCTCACTCACCGGGAGTTTGGTCTGCAGATTGAAGCGAAGACGGTAATCGCAGTGGTTGCTGTTGCCCCGTAGCGCCACCGACATCTGCACCTCGTGATCACTGAACTCGGTCCCCGGTGGGAGGGGATAGCTCTGGAAACGGTCGGCAAGGCCGTCCAATTCACGGTTGTGAAGCCACTGCGGCATCGAGATGAGGACGAAGAGCAAAAGGAACGGCATCACGATTGCCGCCAGGCATCCCCAGCGCCGCTTCACTGTCGCCTCCGGCGGCCGTACACCTTGCGCGTTGTCCTGTGGAGCGATCGGCATGGCTTACATACTCGTGCGGTAGGCGTGTGATGTTCAAGAGGAAAAGGACCGTTCAGCCATCCGGCGGATGGATCGGCCAGGAAAGAATGCTCGGATGCCTAATTCAAGCGCAGGCGAGCCCTCCCGTGCGGACTACCGACAGGGCTTCGGCCCGGTCATGAAAACCACCTATGATCCTGACGCCGACGACGGTGGTCCGTACTCAGGAATCACAGTCACACAAACCGGACCTGTCGTTGCGCACGCTGCTCCGAATGCGTGAGGCGTCATTCTCTCCTGGAGCCGTGAGCGTACCTCGTCGGGAAATGCGCTCACGGAGAATCACTCGGTTCCGCGAAGAGCCCGGTCAGCGGATCCGGGGGACGGTGTTCGACGAACAACGGCGTTCGACGAACAACTGACCGTCAGTCCATACGGCCGACGGCTCCGAGGATCCCGGCTCTGGCGAGGTCGACGGGGACGTCTCCGGGAGGCCGCCAGGCCTGCACCTGGACGATGCCGGGATCCAGGAGCGTCAGCCCGGTGAAGTACGACGTGATCTGCGGGAGATCACGACCGGCGATGCCGCCGGAGGTCGTGGTGGAGTAGACCCGCTGCCCGGCACTGACGGCCGTCTGGTCGCCGTCACCTCGGTAGACGTGCGAGAGCACGAGATGGCTGCCGGGAGTCAGGCGGTCACGGACCTGACTGACTATCTGGGCGGCGGCCTCGTCTTCCTGGACGAAGTGCAGCACCGCGAGCAGCAGCACGGCGAACGGCCGGCCGAAGTCGATGTGGGCACGCACCGCCTGGTCATCGAAGATCGCGCTCGGGCTCCGCAGATCTCCGGGCAGCACGATCGTGCCGGGATCGCCGGCCAGGAGCGTTCGGGCGTGGACGAGGACGGTGGGGTCGTTGTCGACATAGACGACGCGGGCGTCGGACGAATGGCGCTGGGCGACCTGATGGACGTTCTCCCGGGTCGGCAGTCCGGCGCCGATGTCGATGAACTGCCTGACGCCGGACTCCGCCAGATGCCGTACGGCCCGGCCGAGGAAGCCACGGTTCTCCCTGGCCATCTCCCTGACATCATTGCCCATTCGCCGGCCGATGACGATCATTTTTTCCGCGGCTTCGCGATCGGAGGCGAAGTTGTCCTTGCCGCCCAGGTAGTAGTCGTACATGCGGGCGACGCTGGGAATGCCGGGGTCAACCCCTGCCGGCACCTGCGGAAAATCGTCCATTCGCCTGCCTTTCGCTGGATGATCTCCCGGGATGAATCGTATGCACAGAATGCGGAACCCGCCGCTCGTTCAGCGGGGACCATTCAGCCTTTGGCTTTCTCGACGGCGTCCATCCAGGCACGCCGCCTGTTTACGACGAAGCGAACACGATCCCCGTCATCCATGACGACCTCGAGACCGTTCGGGACGACCAAAAGCGTGTTGACCGGCCCGATCGACGCGATCTGACGCAAGGGCCATGCCCAAGCGCCTCGTTGAACGTTCACCGCGTGGGAGCGGAACACGAGCCAGTTGCCGGTCAGCCAAAGGCGGCCGCCAACCGCTTCCGGCCCCCGCCACAGATTCGCCGCTCCGCTGTGCACGACCATTTCGCCAGGAGCAGGGACAATTTCCGTATCGCTGAAGATCTTGCTCATTTCGTGGCCATCCACACTAACTCTCTTACGCCGCCCCGATCATGACCTCAATAGTCGGCCGACCTAGATACTGGAAGTTATGGGAAACAACTGGAATTCACTGGTTTCCCGTGGGACAGCTGGTAGGGTGCGTGACCGTGGAGCTCGACGACCTGGAGGAGCGCATCACCGAGCTGCGCGGGGAGATACGCCTCGCGAAGGCCGGTGGTGACGACGCGAAGGTCCGGAGGCTGCGAGCGGAGTTGCGCAAGGCCGAGCGCGCCTGGGACGACGCCCTGGAGCCCGACTTCGAGCCGGACGATGTTCCGCTGCTGCCGATCCGCGAACAGGTCCACCAGGCGCTCACTCTGCTCGGCGTGCCCTCGGCCACGAAGATGATCGTCGCGGTCAACGAGGCGTTCTTCGCCGGACGGGTCACCACCACACAGCTGACCAGCCTGCGCCGGGACGAGGAGAAGTCGTTCCGCTCCTCGCCCTACGCCCGGCCGTACTATCTGTGCCCCGCGCTCACCGCGGAGCTCCTGTCCCCGGCGCGCGGCCTGCTCGCGATCAGCACCTGGCCGATGGACGTACGGATCATCGGCCCGCTCAGCCCGCGCACCGGCTTCCTCACCTCCGCCATCCGCGTCGCCGAGCACATCACCAGGCTCACCGGCGCGGGCGGGGACGCCTCCACCGAGGCGTACCGGCTGTTGACGAGGATGGCGCGGAACATTCCCGGCGCCACCGAGGGCTTCGGGCGGGCCGATCCCGCCCGGGTGATCAGCGCGGCCGACGCCGAGCTGGTCGTCCACCTCGAGAGCGACCGGCGGCACAGACGCGAGGCCGCGGAACGCGCCACCGCACGACTGAACGAGGTCACCCGCCTGTTCGGGGCCGGGCTCAAGACCGCGTCCCGATCCGCTTCCTAGACCGATCCCAACCCCACGAGGACCGAGTGAGCACGCCCAATCACCGGCTGGACGCCCTGCGCGGCGACGCCGCGCCCGTCGACCACAACGCCCGCACCATCGCGGCCCTGGCCGGCAACCCCGGCTGCGACCGGCGGGCCGTACTCGACGCGGCCGGGATCCACAAGCAGAACACCGCCGTCCATCTCGGCCACCCCGCTCCTTTCGGGCAGTCCCCGTTCGCCCTGGCCCGAGCGAGGTCCTTCGAGGAGCTGGTGAAGGCCGACGGCTGCGCCCACCTGCTGCGGCTGCTGCGCGACACGCTCGGCCTGTCGATCCCCGAGGTCGCCTACACCGACATCGCGGACGTCGGCGGCAACGCCGCCCACCAGCTCAGGCACACCCACACCCGGGCCGAGCTGCGCCGGGCCGCCGAGGACGACGAGCGGAGCTGCACGCTCTTCGACCACCCGCTGCTCAAGCTGCCGGTCGCGGGCCACGAGGTCTACCTGGAACCGGCCGTCATCGCCTTCCAGATCGGGGGCCGCTTCCACATCGTGGAGATCAAGTCGTTCGCGATCATCGACGAGACCGCGGACTCGGCACAGGTGGCCGCCGCGTCCCGGCTCTCCGCGCTCTACGTGTACGCGCTGAAGGCGTTGTTCGAGGCCGAGGGCATCGATCCCGACCGGGTGTCCCATGAGGTCGTGCTGGTCTGCCCCAAGGACTTCGCCAACCACCCGACCGCGACCCTGCTCGACGTACGCCAGCAGCTCGCGTCGCTGCGGCGGCAGTTGTCGCGGCTCACCGGGATCGACCGGATCCTCGACCGGCTCCCTCCCGACCTCTCCTTCACCCTGGACCAGTCGCCCGCCGAGCTGGCGCGGGCGATCCGTACGGTCGAGGCCCGGTACGCGCCGGAATGCCTGTCCAGCTGTGAGATGGCGTACTTCTGCCGTGCCGACGCCCGCGCCTGCGGCTCGCTGGACGCCCTCGGCCGCACCACCCGCGACGACCTCGGCGGCCTGGAATCGGTCGACGCCGTACTCGACCTCGTCGGCGGCGACCTCCTCGCGTCACCCGAGCACGCCGAGATCCTCGGCCAGCTCCGCCACGTCGGCGCCATCTACGGCGAGCACACCGAGGCGAAAGCGGTCGCATGGGCATCGTGACCTCCTACGCCCGCGCGCTCGCCGTCCGCGAAGGGCGTGCCCAGCCGATCGCGACCGTACGGCACCTGCACCTGTCGGCCCGGCCCATGGTGTTCATCCCGCTCAAGCTCGCCGGAGAGGCCGCCGCGCCGCTGGGCGCGATGGTCGGCACCGATCCCGCCGATCCCCGCCTGCTGGTCGTCCCGCAGCCGCGCAACCGGGACCTGCGGTTCGCCTTCATGGCCGAGCTCGCCCAGATCATGCTTCCGTACATCGAAGGGTTCGCCACCGCGACCGAAACGGTCACCGGCAGGAACGAACGCGAGCGCTACCTCGACGCCCCGCAGATCCTCGTACCGGGAGGACGGGCGATCGAGTTCGTCAGGCTGCTCGGCCGCTCCACCCGGTTCCGCCGGACCGACGGCCCCTACCCTGTCGATCCCTCCGTGCCCGTCCTCGGCCAGTGGCTGACCTTCCTGTACGAGCGCACCGAGTTCGCCGGATCGTCGGCGTTGGTTCCCGTGACCGAGGCGCTGGCCCTGCACTGGGCGACCGGGCAGAGCCCGCTGGAGGACGCCAACCTCGCCACACTGCTCGCCTGGATCTCCCCGCCGCCCGGTCTCACCGGCCAGGAGGCGGCGGCCGCGGCCGAGAACCCCCTCGACTGGCCGCCGGCGGGCCCCGACACCGACCCCGGCTTCGACGCCCAGGTCCTGCAGCACGCGATCCGCGCGTACGACGCCTCCGGCTCGCCGGCTCTGGTCCGCCAGGCCCTGCGCACCCAGCTGGAGCCGACCTGGCGACTCATGTGGCAGGCCGTCGATCAACTGCGCGGCCTTCCGGAGGCGGCGAGCGTCGCCGAACGGTGGGCCTTCGACAGGGACCAGTACACCCGTGAGGTCGCCCGCCTGGCCGACGGCGGGCCGCCCCGTGGCCGCCGCGACCAGGCCGGACCCGCCGCGATCCGGCTGTGGGACATGGAGGCGGCGCAGCAGACCTACGACGCGCAGCGCGCCTACGACGATCCGCTGGTCATGACCGAGCACCGCGCGACCGGCAAGGCGTTCACCGGCGAGGCGGTCCATGTGGACGCGGATCGCAGGATCCTGCTACCCGGAGGGAAGAAGCCGGTGCCCCGACCGCTGGTCACCGTCCGCACCGGCGATCCGGTACGGCTCACGCCCGGCAAGAAGGTCTTCTCCGTGCACCGCCGCAAGCAGTCCGCGGAGATCGTCGAGATCGACGGCGACATCGTCGTCGTCCAGCTCAACGACCAGCTCGCCAAGGGGGCGGGCGTCCCCACCGCAGGCGACGCGGTCTGCTTCACCGAGCTCGACCTCGGCGGGCGGATCCGGCCCGGTTTCCCGACCGGCGAGGAGACGCCGTGGACGCACGGCGGTCCGCCCGCCGCGTACGTGCCCACTGACGAGGACGCGGTGGAGGCCTGGTCATGACCGTTCCCTTCTCCGCCGAAAGCGCCGCCGAAAGCGCCGCCGCGGCCGCCGACCGTGCCACCGCCGCCATCCTGGCCGACTTCACCGGCGGCGGGCACCGGGGCGTCATCGTGGACTCCCCGCCCGGAGCGGGCAAGTCCACCCTCGTCGTGACCACCACGCTGGAACTGGCCCTGGCCGGGGAACGCCTGATGATCGTCGCCCAGACCAACGAGCAGGTCGACGACCTGGTCGACAAGATCGCCACGAGGGCACCCGCGATCACCGTCGGCCGCCTGCACAAGGACGGCTTCCAGGTCCCCGAGCGGGTACTCCGGCATCCCGGCGTCACGGCGTCCAAGAAGATCGACGACGTCGCGTCCTGCGCGGTCGTCCTCGCCACCGCGGACAAGTGGGCCTACGTGTCCGGCCGCACCTGGAGATGGGCGATCATCGATGAGGCCTACCAGATGCGCTCGGACAAGCTGCTGGCCATCGCCGCGCTGTTCGAGCAGGCGCTGTTCGTCGGCGACCCGGGCCAGCTCGACCCGTTCTCCGTCGTCGACACCGAACGCTGGGCCGGCCTGGCCTGGGACCCGATGCAGAGCGCCGTCGCGGTCACCGCCCGGCTCAACGACCTTCCCGTCCACCGGCTGCCCGTCTCCTGGCGGCTGCCGGCCTCGGCCGCCCCGCTCATCTCCGAGGCGTTCTATCCGTTCACTCCGTTCCGATCCGGCACGACGGGCGCGGACCGCGCGCTGGAGTTCACCGCCGCCGGATTCCCCGTCCCCTGGGACCACACGCTGAACGAGGCCGCCTCCACGGGCTGGGCGCTGCACGAACTGCCCAGCCGCCACACCGTCCGGACCGACGCCGACGCCGTACAGGCGTGCGCCGGGCTCGCCACCCGGTTGCTGCAGCGCGGC
Source organism: Microtetraspora glauca (assembly GCF_040656155.1). Classification (NCBI taxonomy): domain Bacteria; kingdom Bacillati; phylum Actinomycetota; class Actinomycetes; order Streptosporangiales; family Streptosporangiaceae; genus Microtetraspora; species Microtetraspora glauca. The sequence continues at coordinate 62,446 of NZ_JBFALK010000025.1, read as the reverse complement.
CCGATCGCCCACGACGAGCACGGCTCCCACCACGTCGACGCCACCCGGATCGCCATCGGCGCCGCGCACAACGACCAGGTGGCCGCCATCCGCGCCGCGGGCGTCCCCGCGGGGATCACCGTGGACACGGCCAACCGGCTCCAGGGCCGCGAGTACGACGTGACCATCGTCCTCCACCCGCTGTCCGGGCGGCGCGACGCCACCGCGTTCCACCTCGAGTCCGGGCGCCTGTGCGTGCTGGCCTCGCGCCACCGCCACGCCTGCGTCGTCGTCGCCCGCGCCGGGATCCCCGAGCTCCTCGACGCCCATCCCAGCACGGGGAGGGTGCGGCTCAACGTGCCCGTCAAGTTCCCCGACGGCTGGGAGGCCAACCACGCGGTCCTCGCCCACCTCGCCGGCCACCGCGTTCCAACCTGATCGTCGGGCTGCTCAAGCGCAGCCTCCGCGACTCCGGCGCCGATCAGCCGTCGAGGTCCGGCGGGCCGTCTCGCTCAGGTCCGGTAGGCGGCGAGGAACACGCGGACCCCTTCGTCCGCGAAGTGCTGGAGTTCCGCGGGGGTGTACTGCTGTTCGTCCCCGAAGAACATGGCCTTGTCCATCGGCTGGGACAAGATCAGCCAGGCGAAGTGGCTGGCGGCCAGGGGCGGATCGTCGATCCGCAGCAGCCCCCGGTCCGCCAGCTTCTGGAAGCAGTCGGTGAACGCGTCGATCGTGCGTCCCGGCGCCCGCTGGTAATAGTCACGCGCCACCGCCGGGAAGCGGCCCGCCTCGGCGATGAGAAGCCTGCGCAGCTGCAGCGTTCGCGGCTGGATGACCACGGTGATGTATCGGCGGGCGAGCTCACCCAGGTCCTCCTCCAGGTCCTCGGTGCCGGCGAGCTGGGCGACGACCTCGGTGAACTCGCCGACTCGGTCGGTGGCGCCGAGGATGATGTCGCGGAACAACTGTTCCTTGTCGGTGAAGTTCTTGTAGACGGTCTGCTTGGACACCGCGGCAAGGGCGGCGACCTCGTCCATGCTGGTGCCCTGATAGCCGTTACGCAGGAACAGCCCGGTGGCCGCCTCCATGATCGCCCTGCGTTTGCGGGCTGAACGGCCCTCCACCTGCGGCGTCGTCTGTGCCACGTCTGTCATCGTCCGCTCCTCTCCTCATTTTCAGTTTAGTACTAGACGGCTCAGTACTCAAACAAGTACTGTACGGTCCAGTACCGAACGAGCTCGAAAGGAAACGCCATGAACAAGGTCATCTCCACGGACGGGACCCCCATCGCGTACGACCGGATCGGCTCGGGACCGGCAGTCATCCTGATCGGCGGCGGACCCACCGACCGATCAGCGAACGCGCCGGTGGCCGACCTGCTTGCGGGCGACTACACCGTGTACAACTACGACCGGCGCGGCCGGGGCCAGAGCGGCGACGCCGCGCCGTACTCGGTGGACCGCGAGTTCGAGGACATCCAGGCCCTGATCACCGAAGCGGGCGGATCGGCGATGGTGTACGGGACCTCCGGCGGCGGGATCCTCGCCGTCCAGGCCGCGGCTCGCGGTCTGGCCATCACCAGGCTGGCGCTGTGGGAGGTGCCCTACATCCTCCCCGGCACCCGCCCGGCCGTCCCCGCCGACTATCGCGACCAGCAGTTCGCGCTGCGCGAGCAGGGCCGTCACGGCGACATGCTCGAACTGTTCTTCCTGGAGGCGGTGCTCATGCCCGCCGAGTTCGTCGCCGGAATGAAGGCCGGCCCGTTCTGGGAGGCGATGGGCTCCACCGCGCCCGCCCTGGCCTACGACGCCGAGGTCGCCGGTGACTTCTCCCTGCCCGCCGACCAGTTGGCCTCCATCACCGTCCCCACGATCGTGATCGACGGCGGGACGATCCCCTGGGTCAGCACCGCCGCCGAGGCGATCACCGCGGCCCTGCCCACCCCCCAGCGCCGCACCCTGCACGGTCAGCCCCACAACGTCGACCCGGCGGCCATCGCGCCCGTCCTGGCGGAGTTCTTCGCCGCCTGAGACCGCGTCGCCCAGGCATCCCCAGAGGCGCCACCCACCGAGGAGAGGCCATGAGGAAGATCGTCGCGCAGCTGTTCGTGTCCGTGGACGGTGTCATGGAAACACCTGAGGACTGGCACTTCCCCTATTACAACGAGCAGATGGGCGAGGTGGTAGCCGCACAGTTCCACGAGTCCGACATCCTGCTGCTCGGGCGGACGACCTACGAGGTGTTCGCCGCCTCCTGGCCGCAGCGCGGCAGCGAGATGCCGCTGGCAGAGCGGATCAACACGATGCCCAAACTGGTCGCCTCCACGACCTTGGACACGGTGCGGTGGCACAACACCACCTTGCTCGGCGGCGACGTGGCCGCCGAGCTCACCAAACTCAAGGAGGAACCCGGAAACAACATCACCGTCAGCGGCAGTCCCACCCTGGTCCGGTCACTGCTGCGTGAGGGCGTCCTGGACGAACTCCAGCTGCTGGTCCACCCCATCGTCCTGGGCCGCGGCCGGCGCCTTTTCGACGACGACCGGCAGACGCCGTTGCGGCTGATCGACTCCGCGACCTTCAGCACCGGTGTCGTTCATCTGACCTATCAGCCCGCGCTCCACCCGTAGAGAGGCGACAGTGATGAGATTTCGAGTCACACTCGAGCTGTCCGGCAAAACCGCCACGGGGTTCCAGGTGCCCGACGAGGTCGTCGCCGACCTCGGAGCGGGCAAGCGGCCCCCCGTCCGCGTCACCATCAACGGTCACACCTACCGCTCGACCGTGGCGTCCATGGGCGGCAGATACATGGTCGGGATCAGCGCGGAGAACCGCACACACGCGGGGGTCTCCGCTGGCGACGACGTCGTGGTGGACCTCGAACTCGACACCGAACCCCGCGAGGTCACCGTGCCGGCCGATCTCGCCGAGGCCCTCGACCGCGACGCCGAGGCCAAGAGGTTCTTCGACACGCTCTCCTATACCAAGAAGCAGTGGTTCGTTCTCTCCGTCGAGGGAGCCAAGAAGCCCGAGACCAGGCAGCGGCGTCTCACCGAGACGATCGCCCTGCTCCGGGACGGGCGTACCCGCTGACGGAGCAGGGCGCCGCGTCAGGCTCGTAGAGCTCTTCGAGCCCCTCCAGATCGCGGGCGTTGACCCGCTCGACGAAGAACGGCTGGAGATCCTGCGGCCGCAGGGCCTTCCGCCGCACCTGCGAGTTGACCGGGGCCAGGGATTGAGCGTGCTCAGCCATCATCACGCGCTAATTCCTATACCTTTGCCGCGATTCGCCGCCCGAGATTTCGGCACCCGCTCGTGCCTCGAACCCGGCCACATGCCTCACCCGGCGTCCTGGACGGCGGCCAGGTTGAGGATCTCGTTCTTGTCGCCCAGCTCGATCGTCTCGGTCATGCACGTCGTCGCGCCGGGGGACGGGGTCGCCCCCGCCGACGCCATCAGCTTCCGGTCCTCTTCTCTCATCGGGACGCAGGTCCTCTTGGTCTTGGTCTCGCCCGCGTTCCAGTAGAAGACCAGGGTGGGCGACGACGAGACGCCGCTCCCGTATGAGCCACCGGCCCCGTCCTTGGTGATCGCGCTGATCCCGGCGACCTTCCCGGTGTTCAAGTCGTAGAGCGCGGGACGTCCCTCGCTCAGCTGGACGAAGTGGCCGCCGTGGATCTCCAGCATGTGGGCGCGTCCGGGCAGCTGCTTTCCCTCAGTGCCGTCGGGCCGCATGGCGAAGACCTGTCCGTCGGATCCCTCGGATCCGCCGGAGGTGCCGACGCACCACTCGGTGGCGCAGCGCAGGCCCGTCACGCCGGAAGGGGCGGTGATCGATCGTCGGGCGCCGGTCTCCAGGTTGACCAGCAGGCTCTGGTTCCTGTTCCGCTGCTCCTCGTCGGGGCCCGCGTCGCCCGGCACGTCACGTGCCCACGGCCAGGAGTACAGCCACAGCCCGTCCGTTCCCGCGATCCTCTCCGGCGCGCCCCCACTGATCGGCATGCGGTACACCCCGCCGGAACGGGGCGACCAGAGGACGTGGTCCTTCGTTACCCCGATCCTGTCCACCTCGGCCAGGCCCCCGCCCACCTCGCCGACGCGGATCGGATCCCCGCCCTGGCGGGGGGCGGCCCAGAGGACGGCCCACGCGACGCCGTCGTTCGGCTTCGTGCCGTACCAGGCGATGTAGTCCTGGCCCACTTCGGCGTGCTGCTCGAAGTAGCCCTTTCCACCGGGAACTATCGTCGTGAGCACCCGTGCCTGCCCGGTCCTCGTGTCATAGACCTCGAAACGACCCGCCTTCTCGAACGACGCCTCCGCGATGAGCAGGATCTCCGTGGGGCTGAGCGCGGTGACCGGCCGGTACCTGAAGCCGTCCGCGGCCTTCTTGGGGATCGTCGACACCGCCTCCGGCCACACCTCGCGGGCCGGACTCGGCCGCCCCTCGACGGTGGCGGGATCATCGACGATGCCGGGAGCGGCCGAGGCCATCGGCCCGACCTCGTCCGTACGATCTCCACCGCGGACGACGGCCGTCCCTCCCAGGACGACGGCGACGACCCCGGCGACGGCCAGGGCCGACTGGTAGCGCCTGCGCGTCCTGCGCCTGCGACGGGTCACCAGGCCATGGCCGAGATCGACCGGCGGGGGCACGCTGTTCGCTGCCTTCCTCAGCGTGCCGACGAGGTCCTGTTCGGTTCTCACACTTCCTCCATGTGCATCGCGCGGCGCTGGATCCGCAACTTGTCGAGGGCACGCGAGACCTGGCTGCGTACGGTCCCCGGCGAGATGCCGAGGATTCTGGCGATCTCGACGTCCGGGAGGTCCTCGTAGTAACGCAGCACGAGCACCGCCCGCTGTTTCGGCGGCAGCCCGCCGATCTCGGCCCACAGCCCCGCGTCTCCGTCGAGCCGCACGTCGGTGTAGCCGTGTTCGGGTGTGTCGGCCACCAGGCGTTCTCGCCGTCTTCGCCGCCACCAACTGATGTGCTGGCGGGCCATGATCGTCCGCACGTAGCCCTCGGGGTCGTCCTTGCGGACCACGCGCTGCCAGGCGTCGCCGAGCCGCAGCAGCGCCTCCTGCACGAGGTCGGCCGCGTCGTCCGCGTTTCCGGTCAGCACGACGCCGTAGCGGAACAGCGCGTCGCCTCGTGCCCGGACGAATTCGTCGAAGGTGTGGTCCACGATCCCAGGGACGTCCGGTCACCGCGTTTCGTTGCACCGTAATCAGATCGCCACGATCCACCTAAGCCGGTCGTCGCCGTCCGTTTTGCCGGGTATCGCTCGCTAACGAGGTGATCTCATGGCGGAACCGTTGGCCCCGCTGCTGCCCGGCGGCGAGCCGGTCGAGTCGCTGCTGCGCGCCGCGCAGTTCTTCACGGTGGGCACGCCGTCGACGGACTACCGCGAGGTGCACCGCGAGGACGGCCGTGAGGCCGAGGAGTTCTACCGCGAGCGGTGGCGCCACGACAAGGTGGTGCGGTCGACGCACGGGGTGAACTGCACCGGCTCGTGCTCGTGGAAGGTCTACGTCAAGGACGGGATCATCACCTGGGAGACGCAGCAGGTCGACTATCCCTCGATCGGGGCGGACTCACCCGAGTATGAGCCGCGCGGTTGCCCGCGAGGGGCGGCGTTCTCCTGGTACACCTACTCGCCGTCCCGGGTGCGCTACCCGTACGTGCGCGGCCCCCTGCTCGAACTGTGGCGGGAGGCGCGGGAGCGGCTCGGCGACCCCGTCGAAGCGTGGGCGGAGATCACGGGCGACCCCGAACGCGCGGCCCGTTACAAGAACGCGCGGGGGAAGGGAGGGTTCGTCCGCTCGTCCTGGTCCGAGGTGAGCGAGTTGATCGCCGCCGCCCACGTGCACACGATCAAGACGTACGGCCCCGACCGGGTGGCGGGGTTCTCCCCCATCCCGGGGATGTCGCTGGTCTCCTACGCGGTGGGGACACGGTTCCTCTCGTTGATCGGCGGCACGATCCTGTCGTTCTACGACTGGTACGCCGACCTTCCGCTCGCCTCGCCGCAGGTCTACGGCGACCAGACGGACGTGCCGGAGTCTGGGGACTGGTGGAACGCCTCCTACCTGATGATCTGGGGGACCAACCTGCCGATCACCCGTACCCCGGACGCGCATTTCATGACCGAGGCGCGCTACCGGGGCCAGAAGGTCGTGGTGGTCTCCCCGGACTACTCCGACCACACCAAGTTCGCCGACGACTGGCTGGCCGCCCGTCCGGGCACCGACGGCGCGCTGGCCATGGCGATGGGGCACGTCGTCCTGTCCGAGTTCTTCCGCGACCGCCAGGTGCCCTACTTCACCGACTACGTCAAGACGTACACCGACCTGCCGCTCCTGGTGACGCTGGCCGAGCGCGGCGACGCGTACGTGCCGGACCGGTTCCTGACCGCGGCCGACCTCGGCGACGCGAGTGAGGGCGCGGCGCACAAGATGGTGCTGCTCGACGCGGCGGACGGCACGCCGAAGGTGCCGGGCGGCTCGCTCGGCTTCCGCTTCGGCGAGGAGGGGAAGGGCCGCTGGAACCTCGACCTGGGCGGGATCGATCCGGTGCTCACGCTGTACGGCGGGCACACGGAGGCGGTTCCCGTCGATCTGCCCCGCTTCGACGTCGGCCCGACCGAGGGCGGCTCGGCCGTACGCCGCGGAGTGCCGGTGACGCGGGTCGCGGGTCGCCTGGTGACGACGGTCTTCGACCTCGTGATGGCGCACTACGCCGTGCGGCGCGACGGGCTTCCCGGGGAGTGGCCGGCGGGATACGACGATCCCGAGCCGTACACCCCGGCCTGGCAGGAGAAGATCACGTCGGTGCCGGCCGCGGCGGCGGCCCGGGTGGCCAGGGAGTTCGCCCGCAACGCCGAGACCTCCGAAGGCCGGTCGATGATCTGCATGGGAGGCGGCACCAACCAGTGGTGCCACTCCGACCAGACCTATCGGGCGTTCCTCACCCTGATCATGCTGTGCGGCTGCCAGGGCGTGAACGGCGGCGGCTGGGCGCACTACGTCGGGCAGGAGAAGATCCGCCCGCTCACCGGCTGGGCCCACCTCGCGTTCGCGCTCGACTGGCAGCGCCCGGCCAGGCAGATGGCCGCCACGCCGTACTGGTACATGCACACCGACCAGTGGCGGTACGAGACGTTCGGCGCGGGAGAGCTCGCCAGCCCGCTCGGGCGCGGACTGTTCGCGGGGCGGTCCTTCGCCGACTGCGTCGCCCTGGCCCAGCGGCTGGGCTGGACGTCCGCGCAGCCGGCGTTCGACCGCAACCCGCTCGATCTCGCGGACGAGGCCGCGCGCGCCGGCCGCCCGGTCGGCGACCACATCGTGGACGAACTGCGATCGGGGCGGCTGCGCTTCGCCGCCGAGGACCCCGACGACCCGCGCAACTTCCCGCGTGTGCTCACCCTGTGGCGGGCCAACCTGTTCGGCTCGTCCGGCAAGGGCATGGAGTACTTCATGCGGCACCTGCTCGGCGCCGACGACGCCGTCCGGGCCGCGGAGTCGCCGCCGAGCGTGCGCCCGGCCGAGGTGACCTGGCGCGACGAGGCACCTCGCGCCAAGCTCGACCTGCTCGTCACGCTCGACTTCCGGATGACCGGCACCTGCACCTACTCGGACGTGGTGCTGCCCGCCGCGACCTGGTACGAGAAGTACGACCTGTCGACCACGGACATGCATCCGTTCATCCACTCCTTCAATCCGGCCATCGCCCCTCCATGGGAGGCGCGGTCGGACTTCGAGACGTTCGCGACGATCGCGCGGGAGGTGTCGCGGCTCGGCGCCGTCCACCTGGGCACCCGTACGGACGTGGTCGCCGCGCCGCTCATGCACGACACCCCGGACGAGCTGGCCCAGCCGGGCGGCCGGGTGCTCGACTGGAAGGCCGGGGAGTGCGAGCCGGTTCCCGGCGTGACGATGCCCAAACTGATCACGGTCGAGCGGGACTACGGCGCCATCGCGGACAAGCTCGCGGCGCTCGGCCCGCTCGTCGACACCCTCGGCACCGCGACGAAGGGGATCTCCTGGGTGCCCGCCGCCGCCGTCGAGCAGCTCGGGCAGGACAACGGCCGGGTGCGAGCCGGAGCGGGCGACGGGCGCCCCTCGCTGGCCCGCGACGTGCACATGGCCGAGGCGATCATGACGCTCTCCTGCAGCACCAACGGGCAGGTGGCCGCCCAGGCGTGGGAGGCGCTGCGGGAGCGCACCGGGGTGAGCTTCGCCGACCTGGCGCGGGAGAGCGCGGGCCGCCGGATCACGTTCGCCGACACCCAGGTACAACCCAGAACCGTGTTCGCCTCCCCAGAGTGGTCGGGCATCGAGACGGGCGGACGCCGCTACTCGCCGTTCGTGCTGAACGTCGAGCGCAAGAAGCCGTGGCACACGCTGAGCGGGCGCATGCACTTCTTTCTCGATCACGACTGGCTCGTCGAGTACGGCGAGATGCTGCCGAACTACCGGCCGCCGCTCAACTACGCCCGGTTGTTCGGGCCGCAGGGGATCGAGGAGGAGAACCGCCCCGAGGTGACGGTGCGCTACCTCACCCCGCACTCCAAGTGGTCGATCCACTCCGAGTACCAGGACAACCTGCACATGTTGCGGTTGTTCCGCGGCGGCCCGGTCATCTGGATGAGCGATCGGGACGCCGCCAAGATCGACGTGGCCGACAACGACTGGATCGAGGCGTACAACCGCAACGGCGTGGTCGTCTGCCGGGCCGTGGTGACCCACCGGATGCCCGAGGGCACGGCGTTCATGTACCACGCCAAGGACCGGAACCTGATGACCCCCCAGTCGGAGATCTCCGGGTGGCCCGGCGGGGCAGACAACTCGCTGACCCGGGTGCTCGTCAAGCCCACCCACATGATCGGCGGGTACGGCCAGCTGTCGTTCGCGTTCAACTACTACGGCCCGGCGGGGTTCCAGCGCGACGAGCTCGCGGTCATCCGCAGGCGGTCGCAGGAAGTGCGGTTCTGATGCGCATAATGGCGCAGGTCGCGATGGTGATGAACCTCGACAAGTGCATCGGCTGTCACACCTGCTCGGTGACCTGCAAGCAGGTCTGGACCAACCGGCCCGGCCTCGAATACGTCTACTTCAACAACGTCGAGACCAAGCCGGGCGTGGGCTACCCCAGGGGGTACGAGGACCAGGACCGGTGGCGGGGCGGCTGGACCCTGGACACGAAGGGACGGCTCCAGCTCAAGGCGGGCGGCCGGGTGCGCCGCCTGCTGCAGATGTACTACAACCCCGACCTGCCGTCGATCGACGACTACGGCGAGCCGTGGACGTACGACTACGGCACCGTCATCGACGCGCCGCTCGGCACGCCCAACCCCAGCGCGCACTCGATCTCCACGCTCACCGGGCGGGGCATGCGCATCCGGTGGGGCAGCAACTTCGACGACGACCTCGCGGGCGCGCCCGAGCACGCGCCGAGCGACCCGAACCTCGCCGGGATCGAGGAACGGGTGCGGATGGAGTTCGAGCAGGTCTTCATGTTCTACCTGCCGCGCATCTGCGAGCACTGCCTGAACCCGTCGTGCGTGGCCTCGTGCCCCTCGGGGGCGATGTACAAGCGGGCCGAGGACGGCATCGTCCTCGTCGACCAGAACCGGTGCCGGGGCTGGCGGTTCTGCGTGTCGGGCTGCCCGTACAAGAAGGTGTACTTCAACTACAAGACCGGCAAGGCCGAGAAGTGCACGTTCTGCTTCCCCCGGATCGAGGCCGGCCAGCCGACGATCTGCTCGGAGACCTGCGTCGGCCGGCTCCGCTATCTCGGGCTGCTCCTCTACGACGCGGACGCGGTGCTCGGCGCGGCGACCACCCCCGACCCGCAGGACCTCTACGAGGCGCAGCTCTCGGTGTTCCTCGACCCCGAGGACCCCGCGATCCGGGCGGAGGCGGCACGCCAGGGCATCCCGGACGACTGGATCGAGGCGGCCCGCCGCTCCCCCGTCCACGCGCTGGCCGTACGCCACCGGGTGGCGCTGCCGTTGCATCCGGAGTTCCGTACGCTGCCCATGGTCTGGTACATCCCGCCGCTCTCGCCGGTCGCCGACGTCGTGCACGCAGAGGGATACGACCACGCCGACCCCGACCGGGTCTTCGCCACCATCGACTCGCTGCGCGTACCCGTCGAGTATCTGGCCAACCTCTTCACCGCGGGCAGGGCGGAGACCGTACGCCTGGTGCTGCGCAGGCTCGCCACGGTGCGTGCGGTCATGCGGGCCGTACAGCTCGGCCGGGACCCTGGCGAGGATCTGCCGCGCTCGGTCGGCATGACCGCGGAGGACGTCGACGACCTGTACCGCCTGCTGGCGATCGCCAAGTACGAGGAGCGCTACGTCATCCCGCAGGTCCACGCCGAGGACGCCGGCGCGCTGACCGCCCAGCACCAGCAGCTCTTCTGCAGCCTCGACGGGGAGGGCGGCCCCGGCATGGGCGGTCAGGGGTACCCGCCTCCGGCGGGGAGTCCGGCCGGGGGACCGCCCATGTTCCGTGGGGACGACGGGCGGCCGCGCGCCAACCTGCTCGGCTGGGACGGCACCGGCGACCCGTCGCGCCTGTTCCCCAGGAAGGACCCGTTTCCCGGGAAGGACCCGATCCCCGGGGAGGAGGCGCCATGACCGGCGCGGAGCACGCGTTCAAGCTCGCGTCGGTGCTGCTGCAGTACCCGACCATGGCGCTGTTCACGGGCATCGACCGGCTCGACGAGGCCGGCCGCGCCGCGCCCAGGGCGGCGCGCGAGGAGTTCGCCGCCTTCCTCGCCTGGCTGCGGGCGACCCCTCCGGGCGAGGTGGCCGGGCACTACGTCGACACCTTCGATCTGCGCCGCCACTCCGCGCTCTACCTGACCTACTACCGGTACGGCGACACGCGCAGGCGCGGTACGGCGATGCTCGCGTACAAGGCCGCCTACCGCCGCGCGGGGTTCCACCCGCCGGACGCCGAGCTGCCCGACTTCGTTCCGCTCGTGCTCGAATTCGCCGCGCTCAGCCGGGAGGGCGTCGCGCTGCTGCGCCGCCGCCGCGCCGACCTCGACCTGCTCCGCCGGGCGCTCGGCTCGGTGGACACGCCGTACGCGCACGTCGTGGAGGCGGTCTGCGCGCTGCTGCCGAAGCTGCGGCGCGGGGAGCTCGAAGCGGTGCGCGCGCTGTGGGAGAGCGGCCCGCCCACCGAGGAGGTCGGCCTGGAGCCGTTCGCGCCGCCGGAGTATCTCTCGGGACAGGAGCGACGACCATGACCGACGCGAGCACCCTGGACGTGTTCTGGTGGGTCGTCCTGCCGTACGTCGCGATGACCGTCTTCGTCGTCGGCCACGTCTGGCGGTGGCGGTACGACAGGTTCGGCTGGGACTGCTACTCGACCGAACTCCTGGAGCGTCGGCTGCTCAAGTGGGGCGCGCCGCTCTTCCACTACGGGGCGTTCGCCGCGATCCTCGGCCACGTCATGGGGATCCTCGTGCCCGCGTCGGTCACCCACGCCATCGGCATACCGGAGGTCGTCTACCGGTGGTTCTCGGCCGTGGGCGGCGCGCTGGCCGCGCTCGTCGTCATCGTGGGCATCGCGATCCTCGCGAGCCGCCGGATGCTGGTCCCGCGCGTCAAGGCCACCACCGCGACGATCGACTACGTGGCGCTCGTCATGCTGCTGATCATCGTGCTCACCGGGGTCGCCCCCACCATCGGGTGGAACCTCTTCGGTCCCGGATACAACTACCGGCTCACCGTCGGCCCCTGGTTCCGCGGCCTGTTCACCGGATCGCCCGACATCGGGGCCATGACGACCGCTCCGGTGATCTACCAGCTCCACGCGACGGCCGCGTGGGCACTCTGGGCGGTCTGGCCGTTCAGCCGCCTGGTCCACGCCTGGAGCTTCCCGCTGTGGTACCTGTGGCGGCCGTTCGTCGTCTACCGCAGCCGGGGCGCCATCGTGCCTCCCGAGCCCGGCACCACGGGCCGCAGATGGCGCAAGATCGGCGGGCCGGCCTGAGGTGCGCCGCCCGAGCCTGAGCGACGTGCGGGCGGCGGCGGTCCGCGACCTGTCCCCGGCCTACTTCGCCATGGTGATGGCGACGGGGATCGTGTCGATCGACATGCGCGCGATGCGCCTGCCCGCGCTGTCCGCCGCGTTGCTCTGGGTCGGAGCGGCGGGCTACGCCGTCCTGCTCGTGCTGTACGCGTGGCGGCTGCTGGCCTGCCGGGCGGAGATGGTCCGCGACCTGCGGGACCCCGGGCGGGCGTTCGGGTTCTTCACCTTCACCGCCGGCACGAACGTGCTCGGCACCCGGCTGGCCATGGAGGGTCGCACCGGCACCGCCGCCGTGCTGCTCGCCGTCGGCGCGGCGAGCTGGGTCCTCTTCAGCTATCTCGTGCCGTGGGCCGCCCTGCTGAGCCGGGACGGGACGAAGGCCATCGCGGGGGCCAACGGAACCTGGTTCGTCTGGGTGGTCGGCGGGCAGTCCGTCGCGGTGCTCGCCGCGACGCTGGAGCCCGCAGCGAGCGGGTGGCGGAACGAGCTGGCGCTGCTCGCCGTCATGACCTGGTCGATCTCCATCTGGCTCTATCTGGCGATCGCGATCGTCGTGGCGTTCCGGTTGATGCTCTTCGAGATGGGGCCCCGCGATCTCACGCCGCCCTACTGGGTCGCGATGGGCGCCACCGCGATCAGCGTCGTCGCCGGAACTCAGATCTCGAACATGAGAGGGGCGTCCGCTGCCGCGGTGGCGCACGACCTCTCCGTGCATGTGAGCCTGCTCTTCTGGTCGTTCGGAAGCTGGATCTTCGTCGCCCTGATCATCGCGGGCTGGTGGCGGCACATCTGGTCCGGCGTCCCGCTCAGGTACGGGCCGGGACTGTGGAGCATGGTCTTCCCTCTCGGCATGTACGGGGCCGCGTCGCACAACCTCGGGACCGTCGCCGGTCTGCCCATCGTGGTGGCCATCGGTGACGTCGAGGTGTGGTTCGGGCTCCTGGCCTGGCTGCTCACCTTCGGCGCGATGGCGGTCCACCTCGCCGGCGGGTTCCGCGCCCTCGGGCGGCCACCCGATCAGGACGGCCGAACGACCGGCTGACGCCGACCGATGTGTACAGGTATGAGGTGATGGATATCCGGGTCAGCGGACTCGGCCTGGTTTAGTCTCACGGTCGTGACGATCAGGAACTCGCATTGCTCCTTCTGCGGCGCGGCCTTCGCACCCGACCAGGCGTGGCCGCGCTCATGCTCGGGCTGCGCGAACACCAGCTACCTCAACCCGCTGCCGGTCGCGGTGATGGTGCTGCCGGTGGACGACGGCCTGCTGGTGGTGCGCCGTGACGTCGAGCCGCACCGTGGCGGTCTCGCCCTGCCCGGCGGCTTCATCGACATGGGCGAGTCCTGGCAGCAGGCGGCCGTCCGGGAGCTCCGCGAGGAGACGGGCGTCGTCGTCGAGGCCGACGACGTGCGGCTCTTCGACGTGCTCAGCGCTCCCGACGGCACGGTGCTGGTCTTCGCCCTCGGTCCGCGTACCGGCTCGGCCGGCCTCCCGCCGGTCGTCGCCACGGCCGAGACGTCGGAGTGGCTGCTGATCGACGGACCGCGGGAGCTGGCGTTCCCGCTGCACACCCGGATCGTCTCGGAGTTCTTCCGGTCGCGCCGCGAAGCGTGACCGCGAGCGGTCAGGACGGGGTCCAGTACTTCTGGAGGATCCGCTCCAGCCGCCGAACCACCGGAGTCCACGTGCCGGGCAGCGTGTAGCGGCCGGCGCGGTGGCCTCGGTACGCGAGCGTGTACTTGATGAAGTCGGCTCCCGGCGGCCGCGCCTCGGAGCGGCCGACGCGCAGATGCCTCAGGTCCGCGCGCAACCCGCGCATCTCACCGCCGGTGAGGCATCGGGCCGCGGCCGGTCCCGTACGGCGGCTGAGCCGGACGCATCCGTCGGTGTACACGGTCACGCGGTCGTCGAGGCCCGCGAAGCCGCCCTGCTCGCGGAGCTGCACCAGGACCTTCTTCTGCGCGGTCACCGCCTGCGCCGACGACGTCATGGACGCCCCAAAAACCAGGACGAGTGCCGCCAGAAGCGCGATTCGCCACATCCTCATACTTCTATGACGTACCGGATCGGCGATCGGCTCACGCCCGCGTGTCGCGGAACGCGAAGGGGCCCCGAGTCAAAGGGTGGGGCTTGCCTCACCTTTTTCTGGGATGTCCTGGTCATGTCGTCGAGCGATACCGATCTCTACGGTTGACGTATGACCACTCCCTGGGACCGAATCCGCGGCCACTGGTCGACGCGGACCTGGCTCCGCACCATCCACGTGACAGCGGGCGTACCGATCGCGCTCCTCGCGGCGGAGACGATCGTCGGGCTGGCCGCGCTGTCGATAGTGCTGATCTGGACCGTCATCGTCCCCCTGATCGCGCTGCTGGTCCTCACCCGGATCGTCCCGCTGCTCACCTGGCTGCAACGCGCCCGGTTCGCCGCCTTCCTCGACCAGGACATCCCCCCGGTGCCGCGTCTCCCCTGGGTCGGGAACCCGCTCAGGCAACTGCTCCTGGAGGCGCGGTCGAGAAGCATGTGGCGGCAGATCGCCTATCACCTGGTGGTCGCACCGCTGGTCGGCGGAGTGGGGTTCGTCGGCGGTGTCGTCTCGTGGTCGGCGTGCCTCGTCGCGGCCGTCGTCGCCGTCCAGCTTCAGATGGCGGGCGGAGGATGGATCGCCGCGCTGCCCGCGGCGGGCGCGCTGCTGCTGTTCGTGGCGGTGCCGTGGCTGCTCCGGGGCATCACCGCGCTCGACGCGGTCGCGGCCAGGTCGCTGCTCGGCCCCAGCCGGAACGACGAGTTGGCCCGGCGGGTGGAGACGCTGCGGGAGAGCCGGGCGGAGGTGGTCGAGGCCGCCGACGCGGAACGCCGCCGGATCGAACGCGACCTGCACGACGGCACACAGCAGCGGCTCGTGTCGCTCGCGCTGAACCTCGGCATGGCGCGTGCCACTCTCACCGACCTGCCCGAGCCCGCCCGCCAGGTGATCGTGCGGTCGCACGACGACGCCAAGCAGGCGTTGAAGGAGCTGCGCGACGTCGTCCAGGGACTGCACCCGGCCGTACTGAACGACCAGGGTCTGGACGCGGCGCTGTCCGGTCTCGCGGCGCGGGCCCCCTTCCCCGTACGGCTCAGCGTCGACGTGTCCGAACGCGCCTCTCCCGTGGTCGAGGCGGTGGCGTTCTTCGTCGTCTCCGAAGCGCTGACCAACATCGCCAAGCACGCGCGGGCCTCCGGCGCCGACGTCACGGTACGGCGCGACGGCGACGTGCTCCGCCTCGTCGTACGCGACGACGGCCGCGGGGGTGCCGAGCCGTCCAAGGGGTCGGGCCTGCGCGGCCTCGCGCAGCGGACAGGATCTGTGGACGGGACCCTGCGCATCGAGAGCCCGAGCGGTGGTCCGACGACGATAGAGGTGGAGCTGCCGTGCGTGTAGTGCTCGCCGAGGACTCGGTCCTCCTCAGGGAAGGGCTCGTCTGGGTCCTCGGGTCGGCCGACATCGAGGTCGTGGCGGCGGTGGCCGACGCCGAGGGGCTGCTGCGTGCGGTGGACGACCACGAACCCGATCTCGTCGTCACCGACGTGCGGATGCCGCCGTCGCACACCGACGAGGGCCTGCGCGCGGCGCTGCTGCTGCGGCACCGGCGGCCCGAGTTGCCGATCCTCGTGCTCTCGCAGTATGTCGAGGAGCGCTACGCGACCCGGTTGTTGTCCATGGCGACGACCGGCATCGGCTATCTGCTCAAGGACCGGGTGGCCGACGTCGCCGAGTTCCTGGACTCGCTCCGGCGGGTCGCCGCCGGCGGCACGGCCCTGGACCCCGAGGTGGTCGCCCAGCTGTTGCTGCGCCGGCACAGCGATCCGCTGGACCTGCTGACCCGCAGGGAGTACGAGGTGCTCGCGCTGATCGCGGAGGGACGGTCCAACGCCGGCATCGCCGAAGCCCTCGTCGTCTCCGAGAGCGCGGTCGGCAAGCACATCAACAACATCTTCGCCAAGCTCGGCCTCTCCGGCGTCGAGAAGGACCACCGGCGGGTGCTGGCCGTACTGCGATTCCTGAAGGTTTGAAGGGCGACATGATGCGAAGAAACGTGCGTACCGGATGGATCGCCACCGGCGCGGCGCTGACCGTGTCCGCGGTGGTGGCGATGGCGCTGGGAGCGTGGTACCGGCTCCCCATTCCCCACGGTTACGACTTCTCCTTCCCCGGCTCCTACGACTCGTCGGTCCTCGATCAGAGCGCGACCGAGACGAGGACCGTGACATACGCCGTCACCACGCCCCAGATCATCGTGGACGTGCGGGGCAGGGTCGACGTGCGGGTCGCTCCGGGCGTCCCCGGACGCCTCACTGCCAAACGGGAGACCACCTGGCACAGCGGGCCGCCTTCGATCAGCGAGGCCTGGGAGTCGGGCAAGACATTGCGTGTCAAGGTGACCTGCCCGGGAGAGCTGGGGGATCCCGGCTGCCGGACCGACTACACCCTGAGCGTGCCGCCCGGCGTCGACGTCCTGGTGACGACACCCGACTGGACCATGCCGTGCCCGCCGGCCGCGACCGAGGTGACCTGCGGCCCCGCGTCACGCGACTCGTCACCGGAGGTGCCGCGGTGAGATCGGTGTGCGCGGGCGAGCGCATTTGTCTGGCTTATGCCGACAAAAGCCGACATTCGTAAGAATGGGCACCGGCCGGTTTGTCATGGGGTAAGTTACCCGATCATGGATCGGCCGTTCGAGCAGATGCCGCCGTACCGGCCGGCGTCCGCGAGCCGTCGGGCTGGAGGTCGAAAGGCGTGAACGCGGACAGAGCCGCGTGGGAACAGCGCAGCTCGATACGGGTGGTCTCCCCTGTCCAGCCGCGCAAGCTGGCGAAGGTGCCCTTCGTCGAGCTGGCGGACGGACGGCTGCAGGGCGTCGTGTCGAGCGGTTCGGACATCGAGCGGGTGTACGTCTCGTCGTTCACCGCCGGGACCCACGCGTACAGCTGCAGCACCAACAACAACCGGCCGTGCGGCGCCCTGCCGTCGGGCAGCTCGCCGTGCAAGCACCTGCACCTGCTCGCCGCCGAGGCCGTGCTGCAGTACGGCCTCGATCGGGTGGCCCGCTACCTGCGCGTCGACGTCGGCGACGGCGCGTCGTCCGGCGCCGACCTGGTGAGCCGCATGGACGGCCAGGTCGAGCGCGCTCCGGCGGCCATGGTGTTCAGCCGCTTCCTGCGCCACCTGAACTACCTTGAGGTACCCGACACGACCGTGCCCATCCCCGAGATGCACTGGTTCCCGGCGTTGGGGGCGGTCCGCTGATGATTGGCGTGCAACTCGGCGAACTGCTCGACGCTCCCCTGCCCGGGGTCGACGAGGCACTCGACCTGGTGGCGGGCTTCGACGACGCCCTCGTCCACGGATTCGCCCGGCTCGGTGAGGATCGCGCCATGGCGCTGTCCGCGCTGGCCGGCGCCCTGGCGGCCACGCCGCTCGGCGTACGGGCGGGCGAGGCGGCCGAGAAGATCATCGCCGGTTCGGCCACCGACGAGCATCTGACCACGCTGGCCGGCGGGCGCACCGCGTTGTTCGGCGCGGTGCACGACGCCCTGCTCACCCGCCTCGACACCGCGCTGGGACGGACCAGGGTGGCGTGGGAGGAGTCTCCGTCCACGACGGCGCCGAGCGCGGACAACCTGCTCAGCGGGTGCCGGTCCTGGCTGAACGAGCTGGCCATCACCGGGTGGCGGGGTGTCGGCCACGACCTCGTCTCCGCCGCGGACCAGACGATCGAGGCCCTGCTGGCCGTACCCGATCTGCGCCGGCAGGCGGTGCTGCTCGACGGCCTGGCGGCCGAACTGCGGGCGTCGAGCCCGGTCGGGACGATGGATCGGCTGCCCGCCCGGCGCTGGGCCGACCTGTGGACGCGCGCCCTGCTGCTGTCGCGGCCCGGCGGCGGGCACAGTGGTTCCGAGCCCTCGGGATCGGTGTCGGGACGGCTGCTGATCCTCGGCGTCGACGTCCATGAGCACGGCACCGCGGTGCAGATCCAGGTCCACGGCATCCTGGAGTCCGCCGGAACGCCGCCCCGGCTGGTGCGCGCGAGCGTCGCCGCCCCGAAGGTGGACACCATCGTCGGTCCGGCCCTCTGGCGGCTGCTGCACCGGTACCCGGTGCTGCTTGGCGCGCTGGCCGAGCAGCGCAGCCTGGACATCACGGACATGCCCCTCCTGAACAGCGGCGATCTGGTGTGGCACGACGACCGGGCCGGCGCGGGCGAGCCCGCCGACCCGTTCGCCACCGCGCGGGTCCTGCTCGCCGGCGCGCTCGCCCCCGCGGTGCCTCCCCTGGACCGCCATCCGGTACGGATCTCCGAACCCGTGCTGGTGGAGGGCTACACGACGGCGACCGAAGGCGGGGCGGTCACGCTGGATCTCGGCGGGCACATCCTCGCCGTCGACGTCGACCGGCTGCCGACCTGCGGCCCGCTCACACCAGAACTGGTGGCCGCCTCCACGGCGTGCCTCGGCCTGATCCGCTGGGACGGCGGCTGGACTCTGCAGCCCCTCGCGGTTCAGGCGACGGTCAAGCGCAAGCCGGTGACGGCGCACAACGGCGACTGGGCGCTGGGCCCCACTGATCCCAAGGTGGTGAAGGCGGAGGCCAAGGCCGGTGACGCCGTCGCCGTACTGCGCGAGCGAGCCGGACGGCTCCTGAGACGATGAGCACCCCCCTGAACGACCCCCGGATCGACTCCCGGGTCAGCGCCGACGAGAACCGGCGTCAGGTGCTCTACTGGCGCCTGCTCGCGCGGCTGTTCGACCCCGAAGAGCAGCCCTCTTTGGAGACGGCCAGCGTGGCCATCGTCGACGACCTCGGGTTGCCGCCCGCGCTGCTCGATCCGTCCGTGTCGGTGGACAACCTCGTGCAGCGGTTCCCCGACCTGGGCGCCGAACTGCGGGGCCTGATGGTGCGGCAGGACGACGCCTCGGAAAGCGACGCCCTGGAAAGCACCCCCGCGTCCTCCGAGGGTGTCGGTACGGACGAGGTACGCCGGGCGGCCCTGGTGTCGAAGCTGCTGCTCAACGTGTTCTCGACCGGGACGGGCTCCGTCACAGCCACCGAACTGGCCCGCTGGCAGCAGGACGCCGGATGGTTCGAGCAGGCGCTCGGCTGCGAGCCGGGCCAGCTGCGCTCCCACCCCGGCGGGAACGAGCTGGCCGGTGTGCTCGCCGGGCTGGAGGGCGACCTCGTCCGCCGGATGCGGCTGCGCGAGGTGCTGGCCGACCCGGCGCTGGCGAGGCGGTTGACGCCGAGCATGTCGCTCATCGAGCAGTTGCTACGGGACAAGGCCAACCTGTCGGGGATCGCGCTGGCCAACGCCAAGGCGCTGATCCGCAGGTTCGTCGACGAGGTCGCCGAGGTGCTGCGCACCCAGGTCGAGAAGACGAGCGTCGGCACCATCGACAGGTCGGTGCCGCCGAAGCGGGTGTTCCGCAACCTCGACGTCGAACGCACGATCTGGAAGAACCTCACCAACTGGAGCCCCGAGGACGAGCGGCTCTACGTGGACCGGCTGTTCTACCGGCACACGGCCCGGCGGACCACCCCGGCCAAGATGATCGTGGTGGTCGACCAGTCGGGGTCGATGGTCGACTCGATGGTGAACTGCACCATCCTGGCGTCGATCTTCGCCGGGCTGCCCAAGGTGGACGTGCACCTGGTCGCGTACGACACCCGGGCGATCGACCTGACCCCGTGGGTGCACGACCCGTTCGAGGTGTTGCTCCGTACGACGCTCGGCGGCGGCACCGACGGCACCGTCGCGATGTCCATCGCCCGGCCCAAGATCACCGATCCGCGCAACACCGTGATGGTGTGGATCTCCGACTTCTACGACAACCGATCGTTGCTGACCGACTTCCAGTCGGTGCACCGTTCGGGGGTGAAGTTCATCCCGGTCGGCTCGGTGAACAGCTCCGGGCACCAGAGCGTGGACCCGTGGTTCCGCCAGCACCTCAAGGACCTGGGCACGCCCGTGATCTCGGGCCACATCCGCAAACTCGTGTTCGAGCTGAAGAGCTTCCTCACCTAGGAGACCCGCAAGTGACCGATGACCTGCTGCGTGCCCCCGCCGAGGTCAAATACGCCGAAGAGCTCGACTGGCTGGAGTCCGTCGACGACGGTCCCAAGCCGTTCTCGTGGCGGCTCAGCCCCCGCATGGTGCGGCTGTTCGTGCTCGGGTCCGAGCGCTCCGACGGGCTGGACCGCGAGATCTCGCAGAAGTGGTTCGGCGACCGCAGCTTCGTCGAACGCAGCATCGTGACCCTGGCGTCAGATCGCGGCCTGCTGCTGATCGGCGACCCGGGCACCGGGAAGAGCTGGCTCGCCGAGCTGCTCTCGGCCGCGATCTGCCGCACGTCGACCCTTGTCGTCCAGGGCACCGCGGGCACCACCGAGGACCACATCAAGTACTCGTGGAACGTCTCCATGGTGATCGCCCGCGGGCAGTCCCGCGAGTCGATGATCCCCTCACCGATCATGACCGCCATGGAGCAGGGCATGATCGGACGCTTCGAGGAGCTGACCCGGGCGACCAGCGACGTGCAGGACGCGCTGATCTCCATCCTCTCCGAGAAGTACGTGTCGATCCCCGAGCTGGACGACGACAGCATCGTGTTCGCCCAGCCCGGTTTCTCGATCATCGCAACGGCCAACAGCCGGGACCGGGGCGTGAACGACCTCTCGTCGGCTCTGAAGCGGCGGTTCAACTTCGTCCGGATCCCCGTGGTGACGAACCGGCGCAGCGAGGCGGAGATCGTCCGGTTCCGCACCACCGAGCTGCTGCGCCGCCACCAGATCGAGCTGGACCTGCCGCCCACGCTGCTGGACATCCTGCTGCAGAGCTTCGCCGACCTGCGCGCCGCGGCGGCGTCGGCCACCAGCGACGACGAGAAGCTGGAGTCGGCGCTGTCCACGGCCGAGCAGATCGGCGTGCTGGAGGACGCCATCCTGCACAGCCACTTCTTCGGCGACCGCACGCTGCGCGCGGAGACGCTGGCGGGATCCCTGGTGGGCTCGCTGGCCCGCCGCAGCCCGGAGGACCTGGCCATCCTGAACAAGTACTGGCACGGCGTCATCGAGCCCCGCAGCAAGCAGGACGGCGGCCCGTGGCAGGACTTCCTCGAAGGCGGCCGCCAGGCGATCGCCACGCTCTCCTGACCACTCCTGGGCAGTTCCACCCGAACGGGTCGGGCTTCCCGCTCTCCTCCCCTGTCTGAACGCGGGGGTCTCCACGCTCAAGGAGATTCGATGAGCCAGGGCACCTTCGGCGCGCTGCGCGGGCAGTTGCTCGACGCCGCGGCCGCCTTCGCCGACGCTCCGAGCGCCCTGGCCGACATCCTGTCGGGCATGGTCGACGACGTCGACCGGGCGCTGGGCGAGGAACTCGAGATCTTCCCGGTGTGCCACCACTCGCCGGCCTCCGCGCTGGCGATGGTGCGCCGCCTGCGCGAGAAGCAGCCCAAGGTCGTCTACCTGGAGCTGTGCGAGGACCTCCGGCCGCTGCTCGACGAGCTGCGCAACTGCCGCCTCCCCGTGGCGTTGCAGGCGTTCGCGTCCGACCTCGACGGTTTCCCGCCGGGTTCCGGGCCGCTCAGCGTCGTGGCGCCCATCACCGAGGCGTCGGCCGAGTACCAGGCCATCGCGTACGCCCTCGACACGCCGGGCGTCGAACTGGTCCTGGTGGACCGCTCGGCGGACCACGTCTTCCAGTGGCTGCCCGGCGAGCGACCCGCCGAGCCCCAGGCGGCCCCGGCCGACGACGACACCGCCGGGCACGAGGAGGACGCGGCCCTGCACGGCGACGCCGTGGGCGTCGAGATCGGTGACCTGCGTCCCCGCTTCGCCGAACTCGAAGCGCACCTGCTGCACCACGGCAAGGTGCGGCACTGGTCCGAGTGGTGGGACCAGTACGTGGAGCAGCCCCTCGCGGGCGCGGACTACGACACCTACCGCCAGGTCATGGTGCTGATCGGCAGCCTGTTCCGGCGCCTTCGCCCGGCCGAGGACGACCGCTCGTCCCGTGACGAGGACCGCGAGCGCTACATGTGGACCCGGATGCGCGAACACCTCGCCACGTCCGGCGCCGATCCGGCCGACTGCCTGTACGTGTGCGGCGCCTACCACGCGGCCAGCCGGGTCGAGCAGTTCGGCCTGTCGTCCGACGTGCCCTACGACATCAGCCCCCGGACAGGCACACGCTGGCTGTACGGGCTCATCCCGTCCAGCCAGTCCGCCATCGAGGCGCAGTTCGGCCTCGCCTCCGGCTCGGTGTCGATCGCCGCGGCCACCTGGAGCAAGGCGCTGACCCGCTGGGGCGTCACGTCGTTCCGGCTCGACGGCCAGAAGGGAGCCGCGAAGCGGGCGAAGCGCGCGCCGCTGCCTGCGCCCGCCCCGCAGGGCCCGGTCACCGACCGGTTGTCCGGCTTCCTGGCGAACCCGCCCGCGCTGGACGGTCTCGACGAGGCCGAGCTGCTGGGCTGGTGCGTCGACATCGTCCGCCTCGCCCGCCGCAACGGCTATCTGGCCAGCACGGCCGACGCCATCGCCGTGTTCGAGACGTCCATCCTGCTCGCCGGGATGCGCAACCGGGCCCGGCCCACGCCGTACGACTTCCAGGACGCTGCGGTCACCTGCATCGAGAAGGACGTGGTGCCCGGCCGCCGCGACGTGCGCCGCCTGTGCGAGATCCTCCTCGGCGGCGACCGGATCGGCCAGGTCGGGTACGAGGCCCTCCCGCCGCTGGCCCGCGACGTGTACGACCGGCTGGAGCCGCTCGGCGTCGACCTGGAGAAGCGCACGATCCAGCGGGCGCTGCTCGACCTCGCCGCGAACCCTGAGCTCGGCCCCTGCTCGCACCTGCTGTGGATGCTCCGCCGCCTGCTGCCGGAGGACGCGGTACGTCCCATCATGGGCGAGCGCCGGCTGGGTGAGCGGTCGATCCAGGAGAGCTGGGACCTGGCCATCGGCCGCCACCAGCGATCGATCATCGAGCTCGGCTACGAGGGCGTCACCGTCGAGCAGGTGCTGGAGCAGCGGCTGCGCCGTACCGTGTGGGCGCCCAAGGCGACCGCTGCCGTCGCGCTCGCGGCCGTGGAGGACTCCATCCTCTATCTGGGCAGCCGCCGGTTCACCGAGGAGCTCGGGGCGCGGGCCGTGGAACTGCTGTCCGCCGAGCGAACGGTGGACGACGCCCCCGACGTGCTGCGCCGGATCCGCCGCCTGCTGGCGCATTACCGGGCCACCGAGCCGGCGTTGCCGGAGTGGTGCGAGGCGTTCGTCACCGCCGGATACGCGCATTACTGCACGCTGCTGCCGACCGCCTTCGTGGACGAGGAGACCGGGGTCCGCCAGGTGGCCGCGATGCTCGGCTTCCTGTTCTCCATGGAAAGCCTCGCGCTGGCTCTCGGCTGTGACCGCGCCCAGCTCGAACTCGCCGTACAGCAGTCGCATCCCGCGGCGCCCGCCAAGGTGGCGCTGCTGTGGGCCGCCCGGTTCCAGCTCGGCCTGATGCCGCTGGCCGAGCTGCGGGAACAGTGTGACGAGCTGCTGGCCAACCCGCTCGTGATCCCGGCGTTCCCGCTGTATCTGAGCGGGTTCGTGCAGGCGCTGGAACCGGCTCCGGCGCTGACGCCCTTCGTGGTCGAGCTGATGTCCAAGGCGTTCGGTCGGCTGCCCGACACCGTCCTGCTCCCGTGGCTGCCCAAGCTGATCACGACCCTGCGGGACCAGGCGCCCGAGCTGGTGCCGGTGCTCGTACGCGAGGCGGGCCGCACGTTCCCTGCCGCCCTGCCGGCCGTCGACACGTGGGTGCCGCCGTGGTCGGCGCGGCCGCGTTCGGGCCCGGACGCGGCGCCGGGGCGGGCACCCGCCCTGGCCGCCGGACCGGTGGCCGACCTGCTCGCCGGCAATCCGGCGGCGTGCGACGCCGTCGCCGCGCTGCTCGGGTGCGACGGCGAGTGGCGATCAACCGTCCAGGCCGGTGACGGGCCCGGTCACGGCGAGGTCGGCGCGCTGCTGGCCCTTCACCCGGAGACCGCCGACGCCGTCGCGGTCCTGTTCGATCACCGGACGGTCGCCGCGTCACGGTGACGCGGGCCCCCGGCCCGCGTTCCCCGAAATCCGCGTTCCCCGAAATCCGTTAGCGGCGGAAGTCGTCCGGGTCATCGTGAACCTGAGGGGTTCTCTTCCCGACTGTGCTGGGTGACGGGAGGACATGATGACCGACGAGTTGCTGGTGGTGCGCTGCCAGCTCGGCGAACGCGCGGCGTTCACCGAACTGGTGGCGGCCTGGCATGTGCCGGTGTGGACCTACGTACGGCGCATGCTCGACGCGGAGCGGGCCGACGACGTGGCCCAGGAGATCTGGCTGGCCGTGATCCGTGGACTGCCCCGGCTGCGCGATCCGGGCAGGTTCGCGCCCTGGCTGTTCACCATCGCCCGCCGCGCGGTGACCGATCGGCTCCGTGAGGAGTACGCCAGGGCCGAGGCGCCGACAGGGGCCGAACCGACCGCCGACGATCCGGTTCAGGCCGTGGTCGACCGCGCCGGACTGGTCTCCGCGCTGTCGGACCTGCCGGTGGTCGAGCGGGAGATCCTCGTCCTGTTCTACCTGGAGGACCTGTCGCTGGAGGACTGCGCGGAGATCTGCCAGGTCCCGGTCGGCACGGTCAAGTCCCGGCTGAACCGGGCCCGCCGGATGTCGCGCGACCATCTCATCCAGAAGGGATACCTGCCATGAACGATGAGCCACGCCTTTCACCCGAGGAGATGCTCGAACGGCTGGCGCCGACGCTGTCACCGTGGGCGCGGATCCGGGGCGTCGCGGCCCTGCTGGCCGGGCTCGCCGGAGCGGTGTTCGTGGGAGTCCTGTGGGCCGGCGAGCCCGGCCCGCTGCCCGGCCGTACCCACCTCGCCTTCACCGCTCTCACGGTGTTCTGCCTGGCATGGGCCGGTTACGGGGCCTGGGCGATCACCCGGCGGGCACCGCTGTTCGCCCTGGACCGGGTGATCGCCGCCTGGCTCGCGACGACCGCCTCGACCGTCATGACCGTGGTCCTGGCGGTGGCCGCCGTCCAGCGCGGGACCGGACTGGTGGCCTCACTGGTGACCGGCGCCGTCCTCGTCGTGATCGCGCTCGTGCTGGCCGTACGGGCCCATGCCCACCGGGCGGCGTTGCTGCGCCGTAAGCGTGAGCTGACCGGCGGGGAATGAGCGACGGACCCCGGCAGCCTCGACGCCTTTCCGCCGCCGAGCGCCGCTTCAGTCGGCGAGACTCCGGCCGGCTCGCTCCGTGGTCGTGGTCAGCCGGCGCAGGGCCAGGAGTCCGCCGACGGCGGGCAGCAGGGCCAGGCCGACGGCCACGGGGGTGCGCCGCGGGTCGCGGGCCGTGGCGATGACGGTGAACAGGTAGGCGCAGCCGTGGATGGGTCCTGCCAGCGAGGAGATGGCGGGCAGGTGTGCGGTGGCGAGGTTGCCCAGCAGGACGAGGAGCGAAGCGAGTTCGACCGCGGCGGCGATGCGCAGGGGCTGTCTGGTGCGGTTCACGGTCACACTCCTGTGGTCGAGCCGGGTCGGATGATCATGAGGATCGTCACGACGGCCCAGAGCACGTTGAAGATGCCGGTGAACATGGCCAGGCGCGCCGTTGCGCCCCGTTCCACCGAGGTGCCGGCGCGGTCGAGTTCGACGAGTAGTCCCTCCTGGCCCGGGAGGACGAGCAGCGCGAGGACCCCGGCCGCGGCGGCGGTGAGCCCGATCGAGGTGATCAGCCACGCGTCGGTGAGGACGCCGAGGCTGCTGGCGGTGGCGAAGCCGAAGACCGGGACGACCAGGCCGACGACGGCGTACACGCGGCAGACGCGGTGCAGGAGCCGGGCGGAGGCGAGAGAGGGGGCGTCCGGTCCGGCCGACTGGGCGCGGCGCACCGCCGCGGGGAACATGCTGGCCGCCACGGTCACCGGACCGATGGCGATGATGGCGGCCAGCACATGGACGGAGAGCAGGAACTTCGTCACCGGTCGGTTCCGGTCCCCGGGCCGCGGTCGGACCGCACGACGGCGGCCGTCCCCGCGCCGTACAGAACCCCGTAGGGGGCGATGACATCCAGCGGGTCGAAGCCGTCGAACAAGACGAACTGCGCGCGCATCAGTGCGCTCCTCCTCAACATGCTCGGAAACGTGCAGCGCCAGGCTAGGGCGACCGGTCACCGGCTCCCATGGGCTGAATCGACAACTTCCACCGGATTCTCGCCACCCGGTATGGTCGGCGAAAACGCACATACCACTTCTTTGACCTGTCCGTTTGTGGTTGGCGATTTCTCGCTTACCGTGTCCCCATGCACACGGTGGCGGTCCTGGCCCTGGACCATGTGGTGGCGGCCGACTTGGCGACCCCGATCGAGGTGTTCGGGCGTGCCCGCCTGGCGGACGGGCGCCGTCCGTACCGGGTCCAGGTCTGTGCGGCGACGCCGCAGGTGCCCGGCGACGCCTTCACGATCATCGCCCCACACGGCCTCGAGGCGCTGCGCGAGGCGGACACGATCATCGTGCCGGGATGCTCGGAGCACGCCGCGCCGCCCGGCCAGGAGGTGCTCGACTCCCTGCGCGCGGCCGCGGCCGCCGGGACCCGGATCGCGTCCATCTGCGTCGGAGCGTTCACCCTCGCCGCGGCCGGACTGCTGGACGGGCTGAGCGCGACCACGCACTGGGTGGCGGCCCACCGGCTGGCCGAGATGTTCCCGCTGGTCGATGTGCGGCCTGATGTGCTGTACGTCGACAACGGCCAGATCCTGACATCGGCCGGGGCCGCCGCCGGCCTGGACCTGTGCCTGCATATCATCCGGCGGGACCTCGGCTCGGCGGTCGCCGCGGACTCGGCCCGGCTGTCGGTGATGCCGCTGGAACGGGAGGGCGGACAGGCGCAGTTCATCGTGCACGCGCAGCCGCCGATGCCCCGGGGTTCACTGCTGGAGCCGGTGCTGTCGTGGATCGAGGACAACCTCGCGCAGGAGGTGACCCTGGCGGCGATGGCCGCGCGCAGCGGGCTGAGCGAGAGGACCTTCAGCCGCCGCTTCCGGGAGCAGACGGGCACCACGCCGCTGCAGTGGTTGTTGCGGGCCCGGGTACGGCGCGCGCAGTTCCTGCTGGAGACCACCGACCACGGCGTCGAGCGCATCGCCGCACAGGCCGGTTTCGGTTCGCCCACCGCCTTCCGTGAGCGCTTCAAGCGCGTCGTCGGCGTCACACCGCAGTCGTACCGCTCGTCCTTCCGGACCGACGCCTCCTGACAGTGGTGATACGGACGCCCGCGTCTCGTCGATTTATGTTCAGACTCTTGACATAAACCGACCCCGACGCCCAAACTCGGGCGTTATCCCCGTAACCGGCGGGCCGAGCGTCGGCTCGGCATGCGTCGGCGACAACATCGGGCGTCGCGAAGGAGCCCCATGTCCGCATCCCCCCACCGTTCCCCCACCCGATCGAGGAGCCGCTCGATCGGGGTCGCCCTGTCCGCCGTACTCGCCGCGGCGATGCTCGCGCAACCGGGCGTCGGCATGGCACGGGTGTCCCCGTCGGCCACCCCGTCGGCCACCCCGGCGGCGACCGCCGTGGCGGCTCCGGCCAACCTCGCGCTCACGGGCACCGCCACCGCGTCGAGCGTCGAGCTCGACCGCCAGGACTTCGTCGCCGCGCACGTCAACGACGGCGACACCAATACGCGGTGGTCGTCGAAATACCAGGACGACAACTGGGTGCAGGTCCAGCTGGCCCGACCGGCCACGGTCGACCACGTCACGCTCACCTGGCCCAACGCCTGCGCCCGCGACTTCGCCCTGCAGACGTCGGCCGACGGCGTCACCTGGACCGACGTCACCCGGCTCCAGCGCGACACCTGCCCCCGCACCGACATCATCGACGTGAAGTCCCCCGCGCCGGTGTCCTACGTCCGCATGCGGGGCTACCAGCGGTGGGCCGCGTACGGGTACTCGATCTCCGAGTTCGAGATCTGGGACGGCCCGCCCGCGCCGCCGCAGCCGACCCTCGGCCTGCTCCCGCGTCCGGTGTCGGTCGAGACGCACGACGGCACGCCGTTCACCCTGCACAAGAACACCCGCATCGTCGCGATCGGCCAGGGCGCCGACGGCCCGGCGCGGTACCTGGCCGGGATCCTGCGGCCGTCCACCGGTTACCGCCTGAACGTGGTGGGCCAGGGATGGGGTCCCGCGCCGATCGTCGTCGAGGTCGGCGCGGGCAAGGCGCCCGCCGGCCACGCGGACGAGGGATACACGCTCACCGTCGAGGCCGATCGTGTCCTGATCGGCGCCGACACGCCCAACGGCGCGCTGAACGGCGTGCAGACGCTGCGCCAGCTGTTCCCGCAGTGGGTGGAGTCCGACACCGTCGTGTCCACCGCGTGGACGGTGCCCCAGGTGACGATCAGCGACTATCCCCGCTTCGCGTACCGGGGGATGATGCTCGACGTCGCCCGCAGCTTCTACCCGATGGACGAGGTCAAGGCGTACATCGACGCGGCGGCCCAGTTCAAGGTCAACCGTCTGCACCTGCACCTGACCGACGACCAGGGCTGGCGCATCGCGGTCGGCACACCGGACGACAACCCGTCCGGCATCGACTACGGCCTGCTCACCGGGATCAGCGGCGGCACCGCGATGACATACAACGGCAACGGCCAGCAGATGGGCACCGAGCTCGGCGTCACCGGCTTCTACACCAGGGCCGACTACGCCGAGATCGTCCGCTACGCCGGCGAGAACGGCATGACGGTGGTCCCCGAGATCGACCTGCCGGGCCACACCAACGCCGCGCTGCACGCGATCCCGCAGCTCAACTCCGCCGGCGCTCAGCCCCGGCCGCGGCCGGGGGAGGCGACCGTGCCGCACAACGGCACCGGCTCCGTCGGCTACTCGTCGCTCGACGCCGGCAGCGACGTGACCTACGAGTTCGTACGGAACGTCCTGGCCGACATCGCCGAGATGACCCCGGGGCCGTACCTGCACATCGGCGGTGACGAGGCGCACGTCACCAGCCACGCCGACTACACGAGGATGGTCGACGCCTTCACGGAGACCGTCGCGTCGCTGGGCAAGACCGTCGTCGGCTGGAACGAGTACGCCGGGACCGCGCTCCCGCGGGACGGCGCCGTCGTCCAGTTCTGGAACGGCGACAGGAACGCCGTGGCCGGCGCGGTGAACAACCGCGGCGCCAAGGTGATCCTCTCGCCGGCGGCCCACACGTACGTGCCGCAGAAGCAGGACGCGCGCCAGCCGCAGGGCGGCACCTGGGCGTGCGGCGGGGTGTGCGGGCTGGACCGCCACTACAACTGGGATCCCGGCACGTTCATCCCCAACGTCACCGAGTCCAGCGTGCTGGGCGTCGAGTCGGCCCTGTGGGGCGAGTTCATCCGCCGGGTCGGCCAGGCGCAGTACTACAGCTACCCGAGGCTCATCGCCACCGCCGAGGCGGGATGGACCCCGCAGGCCCAGCGGAACTACGCCGACTTCACGACCCGCCTGTCCGCGATGGGCGGCCGGCTGACGGTCCAGGGGACGAACTTCTTCCCCACGGCCGACGTCCCCTGGCGCATGGCGGCGCTCGGTGCGCCGGTGACCGTGAAGGGCGGCGCGCCGGCCGGAGCCACCTGGACCGTCACCGCGCCCGGCGTCGCCTCCACCGCCCTCACGGCGATCGTCACCTGGAGCGACGGCGTGACAGAGCGGCTCACCCCGACGACCACCCGTGAGGCGAGCATCCCCGAGATGCGGATCAACGACGCGTTCACCGTGGTGTCCGACCGCGCCTTCGGCAGTCCGGGAACCTACACCGGCACGCTCTCGATCGGCGTACCTGGCCGGGCACCGGTCGAGGGGACGCTGACGGTCACCGTACGCGGCGCCGCCTGACGCGGGTCGCTCTCCTCCGGTCACCCACCCCGGTCACCCACCCCGATCGCCCGCCCCCGGTCACTCTCCCCGGGGGCGGGCGATCTCAGCGCTCGTCGACGACCTGGCCGTTCAGGGCGGTGCCGTCCTTGGTGAGGGCCATGGTCAGCGGCGCCTCCGGGAAGGTGGGGAGGGCGGCGAGCGCGGCGCCCATCTGCGCGCCGGTCTCCCAGTGCCAGGTGTCGGTGTAGGTGCCGTCCTCGAGCTGGATCAGCACGACGTGGGTGAGCCCGGGGTGCCCCTCCCGGACGGTCGCGATCAGCGAGCTCCGGCGGGCCAGGAACTCCTCCAGGTCGGCGTCGGCGACGGAGTAGCGGTGCGAGCGGACGACGGACATGTCGGTGTCTCCTTGTGTGTGGGGGGCGCGGGCTTACCAGCTGCCGGCGATCTGCCGGATCGGGGCGTTCAGGCGGTTGAAGAGGTTGGTGACGGCGGTCATCAGCAGGATCGACGCGAGCTGCCGCTCGTCGAAGTGGTCGGCGGCGTTGTCCCAGACCTCGTCGGGGACGGCGTCGGCGCGGTCGGCCAGCCGGGTCGAGGCCTCGGCCAGCTCCAGCGCGGCCCGCTCGGCTTCGGTGTAGTACGGAGCCTCGCGCCAGGCGGCGACCAGGCCGATGCGGTCGTCGCTCTCGCCGAGCTTGCGCAGGTTCTTCAGGCCGGCGTCGACGCAGAAGCTGCAGCCGTTGATCTGGCTGACCCGCAGATGGATCATCTCCATGAGCTCCTGGGGGAGCCCCTGCGACCGGGCGGCCTTCATCAACTCCATGATCGGCTTCATCGCGGCGGGGATGATCGTGGCGGGGTTCTTCATCCGGGCTTCCATCGTGTTTCCTCCGTCTCGGTTCGTGTGAGATCAGAGTGGCTGTCCGGATTGATACATTCGCTATGCGCGCACGATGCGACGGTGATGGGGGGACGATGCCGCGCTTCACCCTTCTCGGCCCCGTCCAGATGATCGTCGACGGCGCGCCGCTGACGGGTATCGCCCCACGTCACCGGGCTGTACTGGCCTACCTCCTGCTCAATGCCGGCCGGGTGATCAGCATCGAGCGGCTGATCGACGCGATGTGGGGCCACGACCAGCCGGACACCGCCCGATCGCAGATCCATGCCTCGATCACCGCGATCCGCAAGGCGCTGCGTGGCGCGGGAGCCGGACACCTCCTTGAGACGCGGGCCGGCGGCTACGTCGCGCAGCCGGAGCCCGGCCAGGTCGACGCGCAGGAGTTCACCGAACTGGTTGCCGCGGGTGAGCTGCGCGAAGCCCTGGATCTGTGGGGCGGCGAGGCGCTGGAGGATGTGCACGCGCATTACGTCAGCGGCGTCCGGGAGCTCTGGAACGACCGGCGGCTGTCGGCATACGAGCGCCTGGTGGAAGGCGAGCTGGCCGCCGGACGGCACGGCGACCTGCTCGACGAGCTCGCCGCCCAGGTGACCGCCAACCCGCTCCGCGAGAAGCTCAACGGCCACCTCGTCCTGGCCCTGCACCGGGCGGGGCGGCAGGCCGACGCCCTGGCCGCGGCGCGTTCTTACCGTACGGCTCTCGTGGACGAACAGGGCCTTGACCCCGGACACGCCTTCACCGAGCTGGAGCGGGCGGTCCTGGTGGATGATCCGGCCCTGCGCCTGGCTGACACGGCACCAGTGGTTTCCGGCCCGCCGCGTCGCTCCACCTTCCTGCCCTATGACATTCCGGATTTCTCCGGACGGACCGCCGAGCAGGAGTGGCTCGTGGGCGAGCACCACGGTTCGGCGGTCGTCACGATCGACGGCATGGCCGGGATCGGCAAGACCACGCTCGCCGTCCACGTGGCCCACCGGCTGGCCGCCCGCTATCCGGACGGCCGGCTCTTCATCGACCTGCGGGCCCACACCGCGGGCCGGGAGCCGGTCGACGCCGCCGCCGCGCTGGAGGCCCTCCTCCGCCAGCTCGGGGTGCCCGCCGACCGCATCCCGGTCCCATTGGTCGAGCGGAGCGCCCTCTGGCGCGCCGAGCTGGCCGACCGCCGCGTGCTCGCCGTACTCGACAACGCCCTCGACGCCGAGCACGTGCGCCCCCTGCTGCCGGGCCACTCCGACACCCTCCTCCTGATCACCAGCAGGCGGCGGCTCATCGACCTGGACGGCGCCCACGCGCTGTCGGTCGACGTGCTGGGCGAGGAGGACGCGGCCCGGCTGTTCGAGCGGATCGTGGGCGAACGCGCTCACCACGAGCCGGACGCCGTACGCGAGGTGCTGCGCCTGTGCGGGCACCTCCCTCTCGCCATCCGGATCTCCGCCGCCCGTCTCCAGCACCGCCCGCGCTGGACCGTGTCCTATCTGGCGGGGCGGCTGCGGGACCATCGCCGGCTCCTGGACGGGGTGTCGGCGGCCTTCGCCCTCTCCTACGAGCAACTCCATGAGGCCGAGCAGCACATGTTCCGCCTGCTCGGGCTGGTTCCCGGGCGCGACATCGACGCCTGCGGCGCGGCCGCGCTTGCCGGGATCTCGGAGGACGAGGCGGAGGAGCTCCTCGAAGGCCTCCTCGACGCCCACATGCTCCTGCAGCTCGAACCGGGCAGATACACCTTCCACGATCTGCTCCGCGAGCACGCGCGCTCGATCGCCGGGGACGACGGCGCCGTCATGCGGCTGCTCGTCCACTACCTGCACCGCTCCCGCGCGGCGATGGACCGGCTCTTCCCGCACAGTGTCAGCCAGCGGGAGGGCATCCCCCAGCCGGCCGCCCCGATCGCGCCCGTCCGCGACGCCGCGGAGGCGATCGCCTGGCTCGACGCCGAGCGTTCCAACATCATCGCGACCGCCGTCCACGGACCGGAGATCTGCCTCGGCCTCCTGGCTCTGACGATGCGCCCCTACCTCGACGGGCAGGCGCACCACGACGACGCGCTCACGCTGCACACCCTGGCGCTCCAGCGCAGCCGCAAACTCGGCGACCGCGAGGTCCAGGCGCGAGCACTCACCGACCTGGCATGGACCTACTGGCGGCGCGGCGAGTACGAGCGAGCGGAGGAGCACGCCCACCAGGCCCTCGACGGGTGCGAGGAGGACCACGAACGGGCTCGGGCACTCCTCACCCTGGGGAACGTGGCCCTGCGCCGGCGGCAGGACACTCAGGCGGAGCAGTACCTCAAGCAGGCCCTCGGCCTCACCCGGATCGGTGCCGACACCTGGGCCGAGGCGCACGTGCTCGGCCTCCTCGCCCTCGTCCTCGACCGGGCCGGCCGTCCGGAGGAGGCCCGGCGCCATCTCGACCTGGCACTGGCTCTCCACCGCAGGGTCGGCAACCCGGCCGGAGAGGCGGTGACCCTCAACCACCTCGGCGTCGTCCTCCGGCACCAAGGCGAGCCGGCCCAGGCACGCACCCGCCACGAGCAGGCCGCGGCTCTCCACCGCACGCTCGGCAACACCACCGACGAGGCGGCCGCACTCAACGGGCTGGCCGAGGCGGCGGGCAACCCGGCTCTGGCGGTCGAGGAGCACACGGCCGCGCTCGCGCTCGCCGACTTGACGCGCAACCGGCCGGAGCAGGCGCGTGCTCATGATGGACTGGCGCGCGCCCACCTCGCACTCGGGCGCTCAGAGCAGGCGTGTGAGCACGGGCGGCTGGCTCTCTGCCTTTACGGGGAGCTCGGTGTTCCGGAGGCCGAGGAGGTCCGCGCCTTCCTGGAACATGCCGGAGAGTCCGCGAGGTAGAGCGTCCCGCCCCGGACAGATGATCAATCGTCCTCGGCGTGCAACCGGAGGAAGTCGTCGAGCGCGGCGCGGTAGTAGACGAGGTCGTCCTCCAGCCTGGCCCGCGTGAACCGCGCCGGCTCGCTCTCGTACGCTTCCCGCCCCATCTCGGTCCAGAACGACACCGGGGGCAGCGCGTCGGCGCCGTCGGGAACGAACATGAGCGCCTCCGCCGCCGCGTCGGCCGCGAACCGCCAGTCCGTGACGATCTCCTCGTACCGCTCGTCGGAGGAGGGATCGGCGGCGAAGAAGAAGGCCGCCTCCAGCGCCCTTCTCGCGTACGTGGCGCCGACCAGCACCCACTGGCCGGGGTCGATCAGCTCCGAGACGCCGAAGCCGAACGTGAGATCCTCCCGCCTCGCCTCCTCTTCGGCCGCGTAGGGCACGAGGACCTCGGCGTCGTCGAGCCTGACCCGCCAGCCGTCCTCCTCTTCGGTCAGCACGGCGTGCTCGGCCGCGTTCCGCTCCTCGCCGAGCACGGTGAGGTCGAGATAGACGTACGCCTCGACCAGCGAGCGTGCCGAGCCCCCGCCGTACCCGCCGGACCCGTCATCAGGCCGCGACAGGCCACCTTGCTCGTCCACGCCGTTCCGCTCCGGCTCAGGCATGCTGCGCCGCCAGATCGCGATAGGTGTCCCGGACGACCAGCAGCCGATCGAGCTGGAAACGGCCCGGCTCCGCCGCGCGGACGGTCCGCCCGCGCTCCGACCAGAAGCCGTCGTCGGGCACCTCCTCCTGGCCCGGCGGGATGAACTTGACGATCTCCTCCACCGCCGCCGCGGCCACCGACAACACGCGATGGGCCTCGGCCCGGTCGGCGACCGGCACGTTGCCCGCGGTCAGGTCGGCCACCCACATCCACTCGCCGGCGTCGATGAGCTGGGAGGACTCCTTGCCGCCGAACGTCGGATAGCCCGCGGGCATGACGGGCCGCTCCGGAAGGCCGAACAAGAACTCGCGCTCCGCGCCGCAGCCGTCGCAGGTGCCGGCGTAGCGGTCGGCGAGCTCGCCCTCCACGTTGACCAGCCCCCTGCCCCACTCCGTCTCCACGGAACCGCACTGCTTGCACGGATGCAGGTCGAGGTAGAGATGCGCCTCGTCCCTGGTCCGTGCCACCGCGAACGCCATAGCCGTCCTCTCCTTGGAAGTCCCCATCATGCCTCGACCATGGACAGGCCCGCGCGCCGACCGCAGGCGCACGGCTCGCCCGCCGGGCAACGGCACTCCTCGCCGTCGTCCTCCAGCGGGTCCCAGCCCTCGTCGTCGTCCTCCGGCGGCTCCCAGCCGGTGCCGTTGCTGATGAGGCGTGCCCTGTGCAGGTACTCACTCGCCCCGAGTGGCCATCGGCCGTCGACCAGTGCGGTGACCCGGTCGAGCAGGGGATCGGGCGCCAGCCCCCGGAACCGCTCGGCGCCGCCCGCGTCCAGGCCCATCCGCTGGGCGACCCCGATGAGGACACGCATCCTCGCGGGGAGCTGCGGGTGCGTGGCCGTGTTCACCTGGCGGACGGCCTCGCTCAGCTCGCCGAGGGCACGGGCGTCGGCGACGCTGAGCCGGCCTGCGTTCGGGTCGCCGGACAGGACCGTGGGACTCCTCGGCAGGCCGGACGCCTCGGCCACCGCTCCGGCCACCATCGCGGCGGCCGCCCGCTCGTTGGCGCCGATCGTCAGGTGCGGATCGACCTGGTAGACGAGCACGCCGTTCTCGGCCGGTGTCCCGGCGGGCGCCACCCGCACCGTGACGGACGCCCCGCCCGGGGTCGTGATCTCGATCAGGCCGTCGCCGAGCCGGCGTACCTCGGCGTTCAGTGCGGTCGCGGCCCGCTCGACGGCGGCCACCGCGGCGAGTTCGGGCAGCGGGACGGAGCGGGCCTGGCCGGCCTCCGGCGCGGGCACGCCGGGAGCGGCCTCGCCGCTGAGCAGATCCGCGATCGAGACTCGTTCGGGTCTCGCCTCGACCGCTGTGGGCCCGGACGCCCAGGGCGGCGCGGGCGGGGTTTGCCCGCGCCTCGTGATGTCGTCCGCGACGGCCTCGATCGCCTCGGCGATGCGGGCCCTGGCCGCCGGATCGGTGGTCTCACTCCACTTGCGGGAAAGGTGCGCGTGCTCGTTGAGGCGCGGGGTGAGGCAGTGGTCGGTGCCCTCCTCGTGCGCGTGCTCCGGCAGCGAGGGCCGGATCACCCCCTGCGGCGCGCCCGCCGCCTCCGCCGCGTGCCGGTCGGCGACGTGTGAGATCTCGTGCACCAGGACCGAGGAGACCACGGCCGGGTCCGTACGCGGGGCGATCGTGATGATGTGCGGGTCCTCGGGCGTCCCGGAACGGTACGACGTGTAGCCGATCCGGCCCTCCCCGGGATCGCCGACGACGACGCGGGCGTGCTGCACGCCGTGCGCCGGCGTGGTGACCTTGACGACCGCGCCGTCGAGGTCGGCGGGCGGCGCGTCCGGCGTGATGGGCACGCCCTGGTCGGTGGTCCAGTCGAGCGCGGTGACCCCGCCGCCGAAGTCGGCGACCGAGATGTTCTGGCCGACCAGCTCCGTCACGGTCAGGTCCGGCACCCCCGCCGGCCGGGCCTGGGTGTCGAACGGCGTGCCCGGCAGCGCCGGCGACGGCGCCCCGGATGCGCTCTGCCCCACGCTGCCGCCCTGCGACGCCGCGCCGGGCGTGGCCGCCTCCGACGGCCAGGCCGGATCCGGCGCCGCCGGCCGGATGTTCTGGCCGGCCAGCGCGGCCGTCACCCGATCGGTCAACGTGCCCGGCAGCTGCGGGTCCATGAAGATCTGGCGCAGGTCGAGGCCCGCCGTCGCCGCCGCGTCCAGCGCCTGGGGCGGCAGCGTGGCGACCGCCTCGGCGAACCCTCCGTCGGGCTTCACGCTGTGCAGGGAGCCGTCCGGGGCGGCCAGGTAGACGTCGACCCCCTGTCCGTTCGGCACCCGGGCCCGGACGACCGCGCCCTGTTCCCTGGCCTCGACCCGGGCGTCCGTGAGTTGGTGGATCAGGCTCTCGCGACCGGATTCGGGAGTGAAGTCGGAGGGCCGTCGCGCCGAGTCGCCGAAGTCCCATTGGGGCCGTACCTGGATCCCGGCCTCCATGCGGGCCTGCATCTCCTTGAGGTCGGCCTCGAACATGGTCACGTACACCTCGCCGGAGGCGGCGGAGGGCAGCCTCACCGGGTTCCTGAAGGGAGCCTCGGTGCCGTCGGCCGACCGCGTCTTGCGCTGGAACGTGAGGTCGTAGTCCACCCGGACCCGGACGGTGACGACCTTCGCCTTCTCGAACGTGCTCGCCTCGTTGCGCAGGCCGCTGCTGTCGGTGACACCGTCCGACGCCTGCTCCCCCACGCTCGCCGAGAGGTGGCCGAACTCCGTCTGCCCGCCCACTCCGCTGCCGATCGGGAGCAGCCGGCCGCGAGAAGTCGAGGTGGACGAGGTTCGCTGGACGCGGTCCACCACGCCGAGCTCGGCCTCGACCGGGGTGGTGGTCCCGTCCGGGTGGACCACGGCGGGGCCGGACACCACCTGGAGGTCGGACAGATGGGCCTCGACGCGGACGTCCACGCCCTGGCTCATGTTCCCCTTGCGGTTCATCCCCTGGGTCGGGGCTCCCTTACGGATCGTCGAGACCAGCTCGTGGCCGCCAGGGGAGGCCATCCGCCTGAAGGCGGCGGCCAGCGATATGGGCGAGAGCCGGGCCTCCAGTTCCGCCATCTGTTCCTGGGTCGCGGTGGTGCCCGACATCGAGCGCAACTGCTTCTGGATCGCGTCGAACAGGCTGGGGCGGTTGCCCTGGGCGTCCTGCACCGAGGTGACGTAGTGGGCGGGCGGCAGCTCCACCCGCCTGGTGTCGGTGATCCTGGCCGGCTCCGCCGTGCTGTCGTTCACCGGCCTGGTCATGCCGATCGGCATCCGCCGGACCATAGTGGCGTCGAACGTCATCGTGGCCCGGCCGGTGCCTCGGCCCTTGATGCGATTGAGGACACCGCGCGTCGGCTTGCGCCCCGGTCCCATCCGCACCGGCGTGCGTTCCACCTCGATCACCATCTGGTACCGCTGCTGGACCCGGTCCACCCCGCCGAACTGCGCGATGCGCTGCAGCCTGGTGACCTGCTCCGTGCTGGAGGCCCCGTACGAGCGGCCCCGGTCGGTGCCGACGTTGCCGTCGACGCCCTCGCCGGACTCGTCTTCCGAGGCCGACAGGCTGAAAGAGTGCGAACCGTTGTACGCCCCGGAGTCGGAGACCTCTCGGTAGAGATAGTCCTGCTGGATCAGGCCGGCGTCGTAGGTGCGCCCGACGAGTTCGGCGCTGCCCGGCACCGGAACCAGCTTGGCCCGGACCGTGACCAGCTCGGCCCGGCCGCTCGACGGGTCGGCCAGGGTCTCGTAGGTCTTGACGTAGCCCCGCGGGCTGAGCATCTCGTTGATGTGCCCCCGGACCCGGTCTTTGTCGAAGTCGACGTCGAGGCTCCGGCGCATGACGGGGCTGCTGTCGATCGCGCCGGGCGCCGCCTCGCCGATCGCGGCGCGCACCGCGTCCCGCACGTTGACGGGGCCGGCCTTGGCCATCACGGTGAAGCTCTCCACCGCGGCGAATCCCACGGTCCCCTCGTACTGCGGAGCCACCCTGACCGCACGCAGTCGCTGAGTCAGCTTGGCAGCTTCGCTGAGCGCCCGATCGAGCCGCTCCTGCTCCGCCAGGCCCTTGGGGTCGGTGTCCACCTGCTCCAGGCCGCTCACCTTCTTGAGCGCCGGCAGCAGGGAGTCGGCGGTGTGCCCGTCGGCGAACGAGACGTTCTCTCCCGCGTCGCGTGCGTGCTTCAGATCGAGCAGGTACTTCTGGAGCAGCGAGGTCGCGAGGGTCCGGTCGAGGGTCAGGCTGCCGTTCACGAACCTCTCCACCGCGTCGGCCACCTGGATCAGCGGAAGGTCGAGCTTGCGGTTGGCGTAGAAGGTCAGCGCGTCGTACTCGGGGATCGAGTAGACGACCGGACGGCCGTTCAACGACGCGTTGCCGGTCGTGGCCTTCCCGCTGCCGCCGAGTTCGGTGAAGTCGGGGGCGTTTTCCTTGCCCTCCAGGGTGAAATCGACGGCGCCGCGGAAGATGTACTGCTTGCCGGTTTCGATGATGAGTTGTTCCCGGCCCCAGATGTCGAGCTGGCTGTGGGATCGGGAACTGCCGCGCGCGCCCGTGTGGCCGCCGGTGCCGCCCTGATGGGAGGTGCCGTGCCCGTCCGAGTCGGAGATGCCGTGCGTCGAGCCGCCGGATCTGCCCCAGCCCTGCCCCCAGTTCACGCCGGCGCTGCCCATCATGAAGTTGATGTCGCCGACCACGAGGTCGGCGACGCCGACCAGGGACGACTCACCGAAGCTGCCCTCGATCGTCAGCGACGCCTCCGTCGGCAGCGCGCCCTGCGGCCGGACGCCGACTCCGGTGAAGTACGGCGAGTGGCGCCACTCCGGATGCGCGATGAGGTTGCGCACATTACTGAACGCCGCGAAGTGGTGGTACGCGACGGAGTCAAGGCGCATGCTGCGGGGCAGCACGGCCTTCACCTGGTCCAGCATGCCGGTCGTGTCCATGTGCAGCAGCGTCGCCCGGCTGAGCACCTCCTCAGAGAGCACGCCCACGTTGTGCGGCTGATAGGGCGCCTTCTTCAGCGGGAGCAGGTCGGCCGCGAAGACCAGCCGCGCGCTGCCGTCCGCCGACACCGAGTGCACGACCTCGTCGTCCACGACGATGTCGACCACCAGTTTGTGGGGCACGTCGAAGAGGGCGACCTCGCCGGTGCTTTCCACGAGCGTCACCCCGAAGTCGCTGCCACCGATGCTGGAACCGATCGAACGGGTGTAGTTGCCGGACTTCTTGCGCTCGTGCGTTCCCGTCAGCCCGTCCTCGCCCTCGGGCGGTCCCTCCGACGTCTTGTACGGCACGTCCACGTTGCCGGTCCAGCTGCGGCCGCTACCGCGACCGGCGGTGTCGCCCCCGATGTCGAGGTTGACCACGGCCTCGGTGTCGGTACGGCCGAGATAGGTCGCCGCGTCGTGGTCCTGCTCCAGCCGGACACGCAGCGTGTACGTCCGCGACGACTGGCCGAAGCCGTCGCGGGTCAGGGTGATGGGGATGCCGTCCTGGGCCGCCTGGTCGTATCCGGTCTCCAGGCGCTCCGGCGTGAGCTGTTCGAGCACCTCGCGCAGGTTCGCCATCTGCCCGGCCCGCCGTATCGGGAGCCGGGAGTACTGCGGGACACCGTTCTCGAACTTCGGGACGAGGCCGAGGTCGGCGAGCTTGTCCAGGACCTGTTTCCTGGCCTCGTCCACGCCGGTCAGCCGCTGGACCAGCGCCGGTCCCGCGCCGCGCATCAATTCCTCGGCCGCCTGGTTCGCGGACGCCGTGGGTGTCTGACGGCGCCCCTGCTTCGGCGGCCGGAGCCAGGACGGCAGCGCCTTCTTCCGGCCCGGCGGTCGCGATCTTTCCGGGTCCCCTCTGAGCATCTGGTTGCCCTGGCGATCCAGCTTGGGCTTGCCGTTTTTCCGCTTGAGTAGCGCGTTCTCGTCGACCGGCAGACCGTACCGGTAGGCATCGGTCTCCGGCATCCGGAACAGGCCCTCACTCGTGCCCGGCACCGTTTTGAGCACCCTCCCGTCGGCCAGGACGATGGTGACCTCGTGCTTCAGGGCCAGCTCATATCCCTGGGTGTGTCCCGTGTAGCGCTGGACGCTGGGGTGGATGGCGTTCCCGTTCACGAACGACGACTGCGAACGGGAGACTCCGCGCCCTGCCCCGGCGGTCACGTCGACATCGCCGTAACCGCCGGGATCCGGAAGCCCGCCGATCGCGTCGCCGAGGATGGGGACGGGCAGGGGGCTGACCCCCGCGGAGAGGGATCCGTTGAACGACTCGCTGCCGGTGGCGTTGGAGAAGCCCACCCGCAGCCGCTCCTGCCAGTGGTCACGAGTCGGCGTCCCGACCAGGACGGCGCTGTCCCTGTCCACCGTTGTCTTGATCGTCACGGTGGCCACCGGCCGGCCGTGCCCGTCCGTGATCACACGAGTCATCCCGTAAACAGGATCGGTCGCCTCCCCGAGCCTGCCGGGCAGCTCGTGGTCGATCATGTTGATGATCTGCTGGCGGGCGATGCCGCCGATCCTCGTCTCCCCCTCACGGAGCCACTCCACTCCCGCCCGGCTGCGGACCCTTCCCAGCCCCTCGTGGAGGCGCCCGATGACATCGACGGCGAGCTGGTCCAGCCCCGTCAGGCCGTTGACGAAGTGCTCGGGCAGTTGGTTGCTCTTCTTGCCGGAGTCGATGGTCTCCGTCCTCGCGGGAGGCCCGACGGTGTAGGCGTGCGAGACCCAGATCCGCTGTGAGGGAGCGTCCCCCGGAGCCCCGGAGTCGATCGTCGCCACCTCCTGCCAGGTGCTCTGCCGGCGGGTGCGCACGCTCACCGACCAGGTGGCGGCGGCGTCGAACAGCAGGGACTCTCCCCGGTTGTCCTCGACCGCCCCCGCGAGGGCGAAGTCGGCTGCGCCGGGACCGCGCGACCACGAGCGCCCGAAGGAAAGGTTGACCCCCACATCACCCATGAGTTCGAGCGCGGATCGTACGTCCTCGTTGGGGACCATGGAGGCGAGCAGCTTGGGGCCGAGCGGCACCGACAGGCTGCCGCTGCCTCCCTCGGTGGTCCGGGTCGTCCGGCCTCCCTGCGGCATGACGCCGAGCATGATCTCCGAGGCCACGATCTCCGGATCGATGATCTGGACCATGTCGGAGAGGCTGAGCCGGATCTTCAGCTCCACCGCCGTCCTCCCGGTGCCGATACGGAGGAGCGCGCCGTCCGGTGAGACGGCCTTCCGGAAGTCGGCCCGGAGGATGTGCTCCAGTTGCCGGGAAGTGAACCGGCGCGGGGAGTTGTTCTCGGCCAGCACCTTGTTGATCGCGTCCGTCAACGGCGTGAGATGCGCCAGGCTGCGGGTCGGCAGCGCCGAGGGCAGCGACTCCTTCGGCGGGAGGGCCGTCTTCACCGACCCCAGGTAGTCCTCGTGCCGCGTACGGGCGTCCGCCAGCAGACTGATGAGCCTCGACATGGCCAAGGTCGCCTCGTGGCCGTTCGGCGACGCCGCCAGTCGCACGAGGCCGATCACCTGCCCGTAAGCCTTCGTCGCCGCCTCCGCCTTCTCCCCCGCCTCCCTGTACGCATCGGCGATCCGCAGGTGCCTGGCTTGCTTGGCCCGGTGCTGCGTCTCTTCCTTCTCGTGCTTCTGCCTGCGCGCCTCCTTGCCCTGGTCGCGCATCGTGGCGGCTTCGGCGGCCTTGGCCTTGGCTTTGTCCGCCTCCTCCTCCGCCTTGGTCGCGGTGTCCTTATGCGACTCTTCCTGGTTCTTGAGCTCCCCCTCGGCCCGGGCCAGATCGTCGGCGACGCGCCGCAGCTCGGCCAGGTACGGCTTGGCCCGGTCCGGAAGCTCCGTCCTCGCCACGGCGGGATCGTCGACCAGCCGCCGCAGCTCGGCCAACGCCGCCTCCGCCACAGGGGGCGCGTGGACCCGGCGTACGGGAGGCGTCACACCCCAGGGCGCCGGTGGGGGGATCTGCCCGTGCCCGCGGAGGTCGCGGGCCACGCCGTCGAGATCGATCTGAATGTCCTGGCGCTCGTCCGCGGACGTCGCGGCCTGCCATTTGCGGACCAGGTAGGCGTGCTCGTTGAGCCGGGCCGGCACGCATCCGTCGACGTGGTTCTGCTGTCTGCCCCGGCGGAAGAGCGTCCTGCGGATGACACCCTGTTCCGGCCGGCTCAGCGCGTGCAGGGTGTCGGTGATCTCGTGCAACCAGACGCGCGGGAGCTGGTCCGGGGCGATATGCGGCGCGAAGTGGACGACATGGTCGCCGCCCCCGCGGTTCACCTCGGTCATGGCCATGAGGCGGGAGTCGAGGCCGCCGACCACGAACCGGAAGCGCTGCGTGCCGTGATTGGCGGTCTCCACCACCAGAGTCGTCTCGTCAGGGGACCAGGCCCAGCTCGTCACCTCATCACCCTGGAAGTCGGACGCCACGAGCTTCCCGACCTCGGCGCGGATCTCGTCGTCGGTGAGGCGCTGGTTCGGGCGGCCGTCAGTGACATAACGGGTGTCGGCGATCGGCCGGGACGTGACGGTGCCGGGGCGGCTGGTGACCGGCTCGGGGGCCGGCGAGGTCTCCTGGCTGACGGCCATCGCCTGGCTCATGACCAGGATCGCGTTGCTCCGCAGCGTGGCCGCGTCCTGCCCGCTCACCGCGGCGGCCTCAAGGACGGATCGGACGGCACGCAACATCCTCGGCGTGATCACATAGTCGCCGGACGCGTCGGACACGAGATGCCCGCCGTCCGCCAACAGGACGGCCCCCGGGGCCAGGCGGTTCAGCGCGTAGTCGAGCGCCGCGTTCGCGCGCAGGCCGATGGGCTGCCCCGGGACGAGGTCGGCCGCGTACGTGTCCTCGGGCGCCGTGTCGCCGGGCCCCATGTCGGCGGCGAGCTGCTCGTCGATCAGGGCCAGCGCCTCAGCCTGCAGCGCCTCGTCGTCCTCCACCTGCGCCGAACGCCGCGCGGCACCGTCGACGATCCGAGCCACAGCGGCGGGAGAGACGCCGATGCCCGCTCCCTGAAGCGGCACGATGAGGCCCCCGTCGGGGAGCAGCACGGTGCCCGGATGCGCGTCGAGCAGCGCCCGGACGACCGCCTCCCTGCCCCGCACGACATGGCGGTCCGCCTCCTCCTGGGCGAGCGTGCTCGGTGCGACCTCCCCCGATGCCGTGTCCGGTGATGTGTCCGGTGATGTGTCGGGCGCGGGCCGGGCATCCGGCGCGCTGTCCGGAGCCACCGCCGCGTCAGTGTCCGGGGCCGTGCCGCTGTCCGGGGCCGTGCCGCTGTCCGGGGCCGGAGTGGTGTCCTGGGTCGCGCCGGTGTCGGTGGCGGGTGCGCCGTCGGGCGAGGTGTCCGTCCTGGTCTCCCCCGTGCCGGTACCCGTGTCGGACGCCGCCGGAGCGGGGTCGGACCGCTGGCCGGGATCGGCGTCCGGCTGGGTCTCGGGCGCGGCGGGTGACACCTCGGGCTGGGTGCGGGCCGTGGAGTCCGTTCGGGAGTCGGGTGCCACCGAGGGCGCGGTGTCCGGCCGCGCGTCCGGCGTGGTCACCGCCGCCTGGTCGGTGTCAGTGGTCGGCCGGCCTTCGGCGTCGGGCTTCGCCTCGGCGTCGTTCTGGCGGGTTTCGTCGTCGGGCCGGCTTCTCTGGTTGCCGCGCCCTTCCGCGTCGGCGGCGGACGGGGACGCGGCGCGGCGGCCGCCGTCCTCCGCGTCGGCGGTGACCGTGCCCGTACGCGACGCCGTACCGCCTCCGGACGGGGTGGACACGGAGGTCCCGCCGCGCGTCGCACCTCCGGAGGACCGGCCGCCGCCGGCGGCGGCGCCCACGATCGGGCCTGATCCGCCACCGGTGCCTCCCGGAGTACCTCCGGTGCCGGTGGCGTCGCCGCCCGACCCGCCGAGGCCCGGGTCGATGGTGAGACCCATCCGGCGCGCGTCCGACTGGGCCGCCATGTCGTACGCGGAGGCGAGGGCCGTGCTCGGGTTGGCGAGCGCGGTGACGACCTCGGGATTGAAGGGGCTGATGGAGCCGGTGCGCCCGACGCCTCCGAAGAACGCGCCGCTCATCGACTCCATCGTGAACGGGTTGCCCCACTGGTCGTAGACCAGGCCGTTGGCGAGGAAGCTGCCCGCCGGTGAGGCGACGACGTTGCTGAGGCCGGTGTTCAGCGCCCGCCCCCCGAAGCCCGGTACGTCACGGGTGAACTTGGAGATCGGGCCGGAGACGCCCATGCCGGCCACCGCGCCGGCGCCGGCGCCGATGAGCGCGGCC
The DNA here is from genome assembly GCF_040656155.1 of Microtetraspora glauca. Lineage (NCBI taxonomy): Bacteria > Bacillati > Actinomycetota > Actinomycetes > Streptosporangiales > Streptosporangiaceae > Microtetraspora > Microtetraspora glauca. The sequence continues at coordinate 17,813 of NZ_JBFALK010000025.1, read as the reverse complement.
TTGGACTTGTCCCAGTCCCACTCCGTACGGGTGCCTTCCCTCATCTGCAGGTACTGGGCGGCGGCGTCGATGAAGAACTCCTCGCCCATCTCCTCCATGAGCTCCCGGCCGAGCGGGGAAAGGAGCAGCCGGGCGATCAGGCCTTTGCCCGTCGGCCCGCTGAGCGCGGCGATCTTGGCCGCGCCGGTGGTGCCGACCTGGCGGCCCGCGATGGCGGCCAGCCGGGCGAGGATGCGGCTGATCGCCGCGCGGCCCGCCGACGCGTACGGGCCGATGAGCGGTGCGGTCGAGCCGGCGGTGAAGAAGGCGACGTAGAGCGCGATGGCGATGGCGATGGCGGTGACCCAGAACGCCACGTTGACGGAGAACTTGGAGTACTGCGTCTCGACGGCGAAGTTGCTGGCCTTCGCGGAGTAGCCGAGCGCGCCCCGGGAGATCGCGGGCAGGCCGCCCTGCCTGCCGAACAGGTTCTGCGCCCGGGTGACGAAGTCGGCCGTCGCCGGGGCCTGCCAGCCGGACACGACGGTGCGGGCCGCCTTGCCCGCGGGCTCGCTGTACGGCGTGAGCCCGACGGCCAGCGCGTCCCATGCCTGGGCCAGCTCCGACAACTTGCTCTCGCTGGCGTCCGGCCACTTCTGCCCGGCCGACAGCAGCGGGATCAGCGTGTAGACCACCCAGTCGGGCAGCTTGTCGGTCTCCCAGGCGGCCGTGACGTCCCTGTCGATGCGGACCGCGGCGCCCTGCCTGGTGGCCCCCCTGCTCTGGTTGACAGTGCTGGGGCCCGTGTTCGTGTTCGTGGCCATGCCGCTCCCGCTCCGCCGCTCCGACCCTGATCCACGCCCGTCGCACCCTGCTCAGGGCGTCTCGGACAATCGCGCGTCAGACCTCGCGCACTGTGCCCCGGGCCAGGTCCTGCGTGTGCGCCTCCTCGACGGTGAGCGAGTTCTCGAACGTCGTGCGCAGCCTCGGGCCGACGTCCACGATCTCTTTGACGACGGCCTTGCCCTTGTCGATGAGGGCCCCGGGCCCGCCGCCCTGGATGTAGGAGTCCCGGAACGAGTGGCCCTCGCTGCCGCCTCCCCAGGGCGCGGCGGCGTGGAGCTCGACGATCCTCGCGATGAGCCCCGGGAGCGCCTTGTCCAGGTCGCCGGCCATGGCGCTCCACTGCGACAGGCCCTTGTCCACCGCGGACTTGTTGATGGCGAGGCCGTCGTAGGTGTTGGTCATAGCCTTCCGCCCATCTGGTCGGCGAGTTGGGTCATCACGGTTTCGAGGTCGCCGTCGAGGTGGGCCTTCATCTGGTCGGCCGGGATCAGCGGCTCGAAGACCTCGATGATCTGCTCCTGTACCCGGGCCGCCGCCCGATGGACGGTCTCGGTGATCGCGTCGGCCAGGCCGCGGGCGTCCGGGCGCCGGTAGATGCGGGGATCGATGTCGAGGCGGATCAGCTCACCGCGCGAGCCGACCGTGACGGACACCAGGCCGTCGCGGGACTTCTCGGACACCTGGATGTTCCTGGCCTTGGCGTGCAGCTCGGCGCCCTCGTCCTGGAGTCGCAGGAAGGTCGTGCGCAGCTGCTCCGTGTAGGCCCGCAGACCGGCGGCGTGCGTCTCGGCGTCGGACTCCATGGCACCCCCAGAGCCAGGTCACATGTATGTCTGTGGCATCACACACGTTTCTCGCTAGTTTCCGACAAGTGAACATCATTCGACAAGACTGCGGCTGAAATCGTTGATCTTCAGCAAAAGTTCACAAGTCCAGCGAGACCTTGCGTTCCCGGAGCTCGCCGACCTCGGCGCGCGGGACCCACGCGCGGTAGACGCCACGCTCGATCCGCTCCAGGCCGAGCGCCACCGCCTCGGGCGCCGAGCCGCCGAGATACTCCAGCAGCAGTTCGCCCTCGCGTTCGGCGTGCACGTGGAACTCGGTGTCACGCCACCGGCAGACCGTCGTCACGAAATGCACGGACTCGCACTCCGCGGCCGGAACGGTACGGACGTGGCACCCGGGCTCGACCTCCTCGAAACCCTCGGCCGGCTCGTCACGGCGCAGCCGTACCCACGTCTCCAGGGCCGACGAGTCGGGGCTGCACGGGTAGTCGGCGCCCCGCCAGCGCGCGCGGTAGGAGTGCCAGGTCATGGCATTTCCTCCCGGACCGCGACCAGCAGCCAGCGCCGCAGGTCACCGTGATAGTAGGCGCGTCGATGCTCGGTCCCCTCCGCGGTCAGCTCCCAGATCTCGGCGCCGTGGGTCAGCCCGACGCCGTACACCTTGTACTCGCGGATGACCTGGTCGACGTTGGGCGCCAGGCCGAGCCCGACGAACGGCGGCTCCTCCACGACCCAGCCGGCCACCGCGTCCCGCCCCTCCTCGTTCACCCCGCCGTACGGCGTGCGGTACAGGCCGAGCCCGGCCGGGCGCCAGCGCAACAGGGTGAGCCCGCCACTCGCGGTGAACGCGTCGGTCTGGCCGAGCGCCTCGGCGAGTACGGCGGGCGTGGCGATGTGCGAGACGTCAAGGGCGTGGTGGCAGTAGCCGGAGATCCGCGGCTCCCGGCCGGACAGCAGTTCGGGGATCTCGGCCGGGCGCAGCAGCTTCTGCATCACGGGAACGCCGGCCTCGGGCGCGAGCGCGAGATCCTGTGCCAGCGTCGGAACGGCGAGCCTGGCCACCGTCCCCGACTCCAGCAGGAACCCCACCGGCAACCCGGGATTGATCGCCAGGCCCCAGCGGGGATCGGGCCAGCCGGCGGCCAGCTCCACCATCGAGGCGATCCGGTGGTACTCGGTGACGCCCCCTGTGGCCAGCACCATCGCCTCGGCCGACGTGTAGGCCACCAGCCAGGTCCGCTCGGTGTCCGTGGCCGTCGGCCAGGCGGCCGGCTCTGTGCCCTCGGCCGCGGCCCGGCTGATCGGCAGCACGAAGTCCGCGTCCTTGAGCATGCTCAGGCACAGTGCCGTACGGCCCGCCTCGAACGCCGCCCAGAGCGCCTCCTCGAACGGGCTGGACGGCGGCACGGCCGGCCCGGAAGGCACGGAAGGCACGCCATCGCCGGAGTCGTCGGCTCGCTGCACGCTGATCACAGTAAGCCAAACCCCCTCAATCGCCCCATCTCGCGGGTTCCTCGGGCCAGCGCGTGGCCACGACCGGTGTCAGATCCGGTCCCAGGCCCGGTCGACCGGAGCCACGACCGGATCTGACAAGGTGGACGGATGACGGTCCGCGGGGTGCTTTTCGACATCGACGACACGCTGTTCGACTACTCCACCTCGGAGCGGGTCGGCATACTCAAGCACCTGGCGGCCGAGGGGCTGCTTGAGCTGTTCCCCTCCCCCGCCGACGCGGCGGCGATCTGGCGGGAGATCATGGAGGAGGAGTATGCCCGGTTCCTCGCCGGCGAGCTGACGTTCGCCGGACACCAGCTCGCCCGGACCCGGCGCTTCCTCGCGCACATCGGGCGACTCCCGGCCGACGGCATCTCCGACCAGGCGGCATCGGCCTGGTTCGAGGGATACACGAAGTTCCGGACCGCCGCCTGGGCCGCCTTCCCCGACGCGGCCCCCGCGCTCGCCTCGCTCGCGGAGCGGTACCGGCTCGGTGTGATCTCCAACTCCTCACTGGCCCACCAGCGTGACAAGCTGCGCGCGATCGGGCTGCTCGACCACTTCGGCGACGCGATCCTCTGCTCCGACGATCACGGAGCGCCCAAGCCGGACCCCGGCATCTTCCTGGCCGGGTGCGCGCTCCTCGGCCTGCCGCCGCAGCAGGTCGCGTACATCGGCGACAAGTACGACATCGACGCGTGCGGCGCCAGGGACGCGGGCCTGCGCGCCTACTGGCTCGACAGGGCCGTCACCGGAGCCGTGCCCGGCGGCGAGATCGCGGATCGCGTCACGGTGATCGGATCGCTCGACGAGCTGGTGACCATCCTGACCACCATCTGAGCGCGGACGGATCACGCCCGGGTGGGCCGCCGGAAGCCGGTGTCCTGCATGGACAGCCGGTGGGCCGGGGCGCGTCCGGGCGGCTGCGTGGGCGGCTCTCCGGGGGAGATCGGAGGGATCCGGTGACTGACCGGCGCGGCCGTGGAGACGGTGTCCGGCCGCCCGTGATGGACGATCGTGAGCGGTTCACCGGCGAGCAGGGTGTAGGTGGCGGTGTCCCGGTTCACCTTCACCGTCAGCCGCCGCCCCAGCAGGGACACGGTGAAGGAGAGCTCGGTGAGCCCCGACGGAAGCCGGGGCGCGAAGCACATGGTGCCATCGTGGTGGCGCATGCCCGCGAGCCCTTCGACCAGGGCGATCCAACTCCCGACCAGGGACGCGATGTGCAGCCCGTCGCGGGTGTTGTGCTCGACGTCCTCGAGGTCCATCAGCGCCGCCTCGGCGAGATAGTCGTAGGCGAGGTCCATGTGGCCGACCTCCGCCGCGATCACCGCCTGGGTGCAGGCCGACAACGACGAGTCCCGTACGGTGATCCGCTCGTAGTAGGCGAAGTTACGGGCCTTCTGCTCGGGCGTGAACGCGTCGCCCCTGCGGTGCATGGCCAGGACGAGATCGGCCTGCTTGACGACCTGCTTGCGGTACAGGTCGAAGTACGGGAAGTGCAGCAGCAGAGGGTACTGGTCGGGCTTGGTCGCGGCGAAGTCCCACACCTGGTGGTTGGTGAAGTCGTCGGCCTGCGGGTGGATCCCGAGCGTCTCGTCATAGGGCACGTACATCGCCTGGGCCGCGTCCCGCCAGCCCGCCGCCTCCTCCTCGTCGACGTGCAGTTTCCTGGCTTCCTCGGGGTGGCGCTTGCACGACTCGGCCGCCGCGAGCAGGTTCCGCTGGGCCATCAGGTTCGTGTAGACGTTGTTGTCGGCGACGGCGCTGTACTCGTCGGGGCCGGTGACCCCGGCGATGCGGAAGGCGCCGTCGGCGTCGTGGTGTCCCAGGGAGCGCCACAACCGTGCGGTCTGGACGAGGAGCTCCAGGCCGACCGAGGTCTCGAACGCCTCGTCCCGGGTGATGTCGAGATAGCGGTTGACGGCGTCGGCGATGGCGGCGTTGACGTGGAAGGCCGCGGTCCCGGCGGGCCAGTATCCGGAGCATTCCTCCCCGTGGATGGTCCGCCAGGGGAAGGTGGCCCCTTTCATCCCGAGCTGCCGGGCGCGAGCCTCGGCCATCGGCAGGGTGCTGTGCCGCCAGCTCAGCATGTGGGCGACGGCCTCGGGGAGGAGATAGGTGAGCACCGGCAGCACGAACGCCTCGCTGTCCCAGAAGCAGTGCCCGTCGTAGCCGCTGCCGGTCAGCCCCTTGGCCGGGATGCCCCTCCCTTCGCCGCGCGCGGTGGCCTGGAGCATGTGGAACAGCCCGAACCGCACCGCCTGCTGGATCTCGGCATCCCCTTCCACCCGGACGTCGGCACGGGCCCAGAAGTCGTCCAGGTAGCTCCGCTGCTCGGCGACCAGCCCGTCCCAGCCGGTCTGGCGCGCGCCGGCGAGCGCGGCGTCGGCCTGGTCACGGACCGCGGGGCGCGACCGCGCGCCCGACCAGCCGTACGAGACGAACTTGACCAGCCGCAACGGATTCCCGGGCGAGATCGAGGCCGTCACCGTCACCCGGCCGAGGTCGGGAGAGCTCTCCGCGACGACGCCGGTGCCGGGCGGCCCGTCGATGACATGGTCCATCGACACCGCGACGCACAGGCCGCTCTGACGGGTGCGGTGCACCAGCACCGAGCGGGCGTCCCAGGCCGCGTTCTCGCAGGCGACCAGCGGCGCCTCCAGCGCGGTGGCGACCCTCGGATCGCCCGCCACGCGCGGAAGCTGCTCGTTGGCGACGAGCTCGGACTGCACCACCACCCGCAGCTCCTCGTCCACGGGCTCCACCTCGTACCAGACCGCCGCGATCGCCCGCTGGACCAGCGACACCAGCCGGATCGAGGACACCCGCACCGTGCACCCGTCCGGAGACTCCCATTCGGCGGTACGGCGCAGCACACCGGCCCGGAAGTCCAGCGACTGCTCGTGCGCGCGCAGCCGTCCGTAACGCACGTCGAACGGCTCGTCGTTGACGAGCAGCCGGATCACCTTGCCGTTCGTGACGTTGATGACCGTCTGCCCCGACTCGGGGTAGCCGTAGCCGGCCTCGGCGTACGGCAGCGGCCGCAGCTCGTAGACACCGGACAGATAGCTGCCGGGCAGGCCGTGCGGTTCCCCCTCGTCGAGGTTGCCGCGCCAGCCGATGTGCCCGTTGGACAGCGCGAACAGCGACTCGGACTGGGCGAGCACGTCCAGGTCCAGCCCGGACACCCGCAGGCACCAGGGCTCGCAGGCGAACGCCGGATGCTTGATCATGATCGGTCCATCAGCTCGGAGAGGTCGGACACCACCACGTCGGCGCCGTGCTCGCGCAGCGCGTCGGCCTGCCCGGCCCGGTCCACCCCGACCACGAAGGCGAACCGCCCGGCCCGCCCGGCCTCGACCCCCGCCAGCGCGTCCTCGAAGACGGCCGCCTCGTCCGGCGCCACTCCGAGCGCCCGCGCGGCCGCCAGGTACGTGTCCGGCGCCGGTTTGCCCGCCAGGTGGTCGCGGATCACGGTGCGACCGTCGACGCGTTCCTCGAAGAGGTCCTCGATCCCGGCCCCGGCGAGCATCTCGCGGCAGTTGGCGCTCGACGACACCACCGCCCGGTGCAGCCCGGCGTCCCGCACCGCGCGGACGTAGCGGACCGATCCCTCATACACGTCCACGCCGTCCTTCTTGACCCGGCTCAGCACCAGCTGGTTCTTGCGGTTGCCCAGGCCGTTCACGGTCTCGGCGTCCGGCGGGTCGTCGGGGGTTCCGTCGGGCAGGTGGATGCCGCGCGAGGCCAGGAACGCCCGGGTGCCGTCGGCCCTGGTCTTGCCGTCCACGTAGGTGTCGTAGTCGGCGACCCGGTCGAAGGGGACCATGGGCTCGCCGGTCCGCTCGGCCCGCGCGCGCAGGAACGCGTCGAACATCTCCTTCCACGCGGCGGCGTGCAGCCCTGCCGTACGGGTCAGGACGCCGTCCAGATCGAACAGGCAGGCCCGCACCCGGTCCGGCAGGCCCAGCGTCTTCGCGGCAGACAGCTCCATCCTTGGGTGACCTCCTCGACCGGCCCGAACTCGACCGTCCGGAACTCGGCTCATCCGGAACCCGGTTTTCCTCCCCCCTACCCGCAAAGAGGCCGATCATCGGACTCACCGCCACGGCCTATGGCGAAGGGTCCGGCTCCGTCCCCCGGGGCAGCCGGACGCTGACGATCAGGCCGCCTTCCGGGCGGGGCCGGGCGGTGACCGTACCGCAGTGGGCGTCCACGATGGCGCGGACGATGGACAGGCCGAGCCCGGCGCCGCGCGCCGAGCGGATCCGTTCCCCGTGCAACCGGCGGAACGGCTCGAACAGGTCGTCCACGTCGTACGGCGGCACCTGGGGCCCGGTGTTCTCCACCGTGACGACCACCCCGTCACCGTCGTCGCCACGGTGGTCGCCACGGTGGTCGCCACGGTGGTCGCGATCGTCGCGGACCGTGAGCCAGACCTCGCCGTCCCTGACGTTGTACTTGACGGCGTTCTCCAGCAGGTTGAACAGGCAGCGTTCCAGGAAGAGCGGGTCCCCCTGGACGACCGCCGGGCGCAGGTCCTGATGCACGGTGACCGCTCTCTTCCGCGGCGCGAGGTCGAGCTCGTCCAGCACGGTGTGAGCGATATAGCGGAGATCGACCGGTTTGCGCACGGTGAGTTCCTGCTCCGACTGGGCGAGCAGCAACAGGCCGTCGATCAGCCGCTCGTACCGGGCGTTCGTGCCGAGCAGCGCGCGGGCCAGCGCCTTGAGGTCCTCTGAGGCGGCGGGCTCCTCCAGCGACACCTCCAGGACCGTACGGTTGATCGCCAGCGGGGTGCGCAGCTCGTGCGAGGCGTTCGCGATGAACCGGCGCTGGGCGTCGAACACCCGGTGCAGCCGGTCGAGCATCCCGTCGAAGGTGTCCGCCAGCCGCTTGACCTCGTCCTGCGGGCCGCGCAGCGCGATCCGCTCGTGCAGCGTGCTCTCCGAGAGCCGCCTCGCGGTCTCGGTCACGCGGTCGAGGGGCCGCAGCGCTCGGTCGGCCACCAGATAGCCGAGCACCAGCGCGACGATCCCGATCAGGATCATGATGAGGAGCGAGGACCGCAACATCTCGGACAGCACGCCCGCCGCCCGCTGCTCCACCTCCGTCTTCACCGTGCTCGTGAAGATCTGACCGCTGATCTTCGTCGGCCCCATATCGGGCAGCGCGGGAGTGATGTCCGCTTTCGCGAGCCGCATGACGAACTGCTGGTCCAGCGCCCTGGCGGTCAGCAGGTAGGTGGACCAGAGCAGCGCCGAGCCCGCGACGAAGAACAGCCCGCCGTACAGCAGGGTGAGCCGCATGCGCAGCCCCAGCCTGTTCCAGGGGAACGCCGCGGCGAGGACGCGTCGCGGCCGCGAGGTGCCGGACGCGCTCACAACCGGTACCCCTTGCCGGGCACGTTCTCGATCAGCGGTGGCGTGCCGAGTTTCCTGCGCAGCGAGGTCAGCGTCACGCGCAGCACGCCCGTCCCGGTGTCGGCGTACTCGTCCCAGACGGACCTGCGCAGCTCGGCCGAGGAGACCAGGTTCCCGCCCGCGCGTAACAGCGCGAGCAGCACGTCGAACTCCTTGCGGTTCAGCGTGACCTCCCGCCCGTCCCTGGTGACCGTACGGCGTGCGGGATCGAGCCGTACGCCGGCCCGTTCGAGCGCGGGCGGCGCCGCCCGGGGCGAGCGGCGGGCCAGCGTCCGCACCCGGGCCACCAACTCAGCGAAAACGAACGGCTTGACCAGGTAGTCGTCGGCGCCGATGGACAGCCCGTCCACCCGGTCGCGTACCTGCCCGGCCGCGGTCAGCATGAGGATCCGGCTCGCCCCGCTCGCCGCCGTCAGCTCCCGGCAGACGTCGTCCCCGTGCACCTCCGGGAGGTCACGATCGAGGACGATGACGTCGTAGTCGATGTACGCGGCCAGTTCCAGCGCCTCCTGACCGTCGTACGCGACGTCCACGGCGAGCGCGTGCAGCCGCAGCCCACGCGCGACGGCGTCGGCCAGTTGTTCCTCGTCCTCGACGACGAGCACGCGCATCCGCACCTCCCGGGACTCGCCTGAAGCGGCACACCGAGACTGACCGACCACGTGTTAGCCGCGGGTAAGGCGAGCCACCCCCAGATCCGCGCCCGTCCAACGCCTGTCCGGGCTTATCCGCGTTTAGCACCGGTCCCGCTGAAGTTGGGCCGCGCCCCGGGCGAAGGCCCCGCGGCACGAAGGAGTGAACCATGAACATCCGGCTACTCGCGGTCACCGCCCCGCTGGCGCTGGCGCTGGCCGCCTGCGGCACCGCCTCGAAAGGAGACGGCATCGCCAGCGCCGGCGGCGCCTCGGCCGATCCCACCGCGTCCGCGTCCGCGTCGGCGTCACTCGACCCGCACGATGCCCAGCTGAAGTTCGCGCAGTGCATGCGGGAGCACGGCATCGACATGCCCGACCCGGGCACGGACGGCAGGATCCGCGTCCAGATTCCCAAGGGCATGGACAAGGGCAAGGCGGACTCGGCGATGAAGGAGTGCCAGCCCATCATGGAGAAGGCCGTCGGCGACAAGGTGAGAGCGGACGATCCGGAGATGCGTGACCGGATGCTGAAGCTCGCCCAGTGCATGCGGGAGCACGGCATCGACATGCCCGACCCGACCGACGGCCGGGTCCAGATGAAGATCCCCGAGGGAGGAGAGCAGAAGCTCAAGGCGGCGGAGGAGGCGTGCAAGGAGTTCGCGCCGAAGTTCAAGGAGAAGCCGTGAGAAAGCTCCTCGCCGCCACCGCCGGCCTCCTCGCGATCGCCGCCGCCTGGACGGTGGTGTCCCTGCTCGACGGCGGCGGCACGGAGGCGGCGGCGCCGGCCACACCTCCCACGACCGCCACGGCGGCGATCACCCGGCAGGACCTGGTGGACACCAAGACCGTCGACGGCGCGCTCACCTACGCGGGCGAGCGCCAACTCAGCACGGACGCGTCCGGCACGGTGACGTGGGTGGCCGCCGAGGGCGCGGTGATCCGCCGCGGCCGCTCGCTGCTCAAGGTCGACCGCAAACCGGTCGTGCTCATGTACGGCACGCTGCCGCTCTACCGCCCGCTGCAGCAGGGCGTCTCTGACGGCCCGGACGTCGAGCAACTGGAGCGCAACCTCAAGGCCCTCGGCTACGGGGACGACCTGACGGTGGACGACCACTTCAGCTACGCGACGTACCTGGCCGTCAAGGCGTGGCAGGACGACCGCGGGCTGCCGGAGACCGGCCGGGTGGACGCCGCGCAGGTGGTGTTTCTGCCCTCGGCGGTCCGGGTGACCGACGCCAAGACCGAGGTGGGCGCGAAGACCGGCCCCGGCCGGTCGGTCCTCACGGTCAGCGGCCTGCGGCGGCTGGTGCACGTCGATCTGGACACCGGTGACCAGACGCTGGCCAGGAAGGGGGCCAAGGTCACCGTGGAGCTGCCCGGCGGCGAGCAGATCAGCGGAAAGATCACCTCGGTCGGCACGGTGGCCAGGTCCAGCGGATCCGGCCAGGGGGAGGGCGACGGGACCACGACCGTCGACGTCGACATCACCCTGGACAAAACCCCCAAGACCAGGCTGGACCAGGCGCCGGTCGAGGTCGAGCTGGTGAGCGAGCGGCACAAGAACGTGCTGGCCGTACCCGTGGAGGCGCTGCTCGCGCTGCGCGAGGGCGGCTTCGGCGTCGAGGTCGTCGAGAACGGCGCCACCCGCCTCGTGGCGGTCGAGACCGGCGCGTTCGGCGGCGGCATGGTGGAGATCACCGGCACCGGCCTGGCCGAGGGCATGCGGGTGGGGGTGCCCGCGTCATGACCGAGCCGTACGTCGTGGAACTGCGTGACGTGACCAAGGTCTACGCCGGGAACGTGCAGGCGTTGCGCGGGGTGGACCTGGCGGTCGGGGGTGGCGAGCTGCTGGCCATCGTCGGCCCCTCCGGGTCGGGCAAGTCCACCATGCTCCACATGATCGGGACCCTGGACCGGCCCACCAGCGGCACCGTACGCATCGCCGGGCACGACGTCGCCGACCTGTCCGACCGCGAACTGTCCGCGCTGCGCGCGCACCACCTGGGGTTCGTCTTCCAGCGCTTCCACCTGGCTCCCGGCATGACCGCGCTGGACAACGTGGCCGACGGCCTCCTCTACACCGGGATCCCGCTGCGGGCCCGGCGCGAGCGGGCCGCCGCCGCCCTGGAACGGGTACACCTCGGCCACCGGCTCGGGCACCGGCCGGAGCAGCTGTCGGGCGGCGAGCAGCAGCGGGTGGCGGTGGCCCGCGCGGTCGCCGGCGACCCGCCGCTGCTGCTCGCCGACGAGCCCACCGGCAACCTGGACTCGGCCGCCGGCGCAGAGGTGCTGCGGGTCCTGCGCGACCTGCACGCCGCCGGGACGACGATCGCGGTCATCACGCACGACATGGAGATCGCCGGATGGTGCCCGCGCCAGGTCCGGGTCCGCGACGGCCGGATCGTCGCCGACGAAGGTTCCGGTCGCCGGGCCCCCGCGGAGATCACGATCGGAGCCCGCGAATGACCCGCCGGCCGGTGCCCGCCCGGCTCAGCCCCTCCGACGTGCTGCGGGTCGGCGCGGCCGGATTGCGCACCCGCCCGACCCGGGTGATCCTGTCCGCGCTCGGGATCGCCATCGGCATCGCCACGATGATCGCGGTGATCGGCATCTCCTCGTCCTCGCGGGAGGAACTGCTCCGCCAACTCGACCGGCTCGGCACCAACATGCTCACCGTCTCGGCCGGCCAGACCCTCTTCGGGGAGGAAGCCAAGCTGCCCGTCGACGCGGCCGCCATGGTCAGCCGCGTCGGCCCGGTCCGCACCGCCGCCGCCACCGGCTCCGTCGAGGCGACCGTACGGCGTACCGACCAAATCCCCGAAGCGGTGACCGGCGGCATCTCCGTCCAGGCCGCGACCGTCGACCTGCTCACCACACTGGAAGGACGCGTCGCCAAGGGAACCTGGTTGAACGCCGCCACCGAACAGCGGCCCGCCGTCGTCCTCGGTTCCAAGGCCGCCGAACGGCTCGGCATCACCAGGACCGGCGTCCAGGTGTGGATGGGCGACCGATGGTTCACCGTCATCGGAATCCTGGGCCCGATGCCGCTCGCCCCCGAGATCGAACGGTCGGCACTCATCGGATTCCCCGCCGCCGAGAAACACCTGGGCTTCGACGGTCACCCCACGACGATCTACGAACGATCGGCCGAGGAGTCCGTGGAAGCCGTCCGTGCCGTGCTCCCCCGTACGGTGAACCCGGAGAACCCGGAGGAGGTCAACGTCAGCAGGCCGTCCGACGCCCTGGCCGCGCGCGCCGCCGCGGCGGGCGCCTTCACCAACCTGCTGCTCGGGCTCGGCGGCGTCGCCCTGCTGGTCGGCGGCGTCGGCGTGGCCAACACGATGGTGATCTCGGTGCTGGAACGCCGCAAGGAGATCGGCCTGCGCCGCTCCCTCGGCGCCACCAGAGGGCAGGTACGCGTCCAGTTCCTGGCGGAGTCCCTGCTGCTGTCGGCGCTGGGCGGCATCGCGGGGTCGGTGCTCGGCGCCCTGGCCACGATCGGGTACGCGCTGTCCCGGGACTGGCCACCGGTCGTGCCGCCATGGGCGATCGGCGGGGCGATCGGCGCCACACTCCTCGTCGGCACCGTCGCCGGCCTCTATCCCGCGATGCGCGCCGCCCGCCTGTCCCCGACCGTCGCGCTGGCCACCACCTGACGGTCACGCGTCAGCGCCCGGCCCCGCTGGACCCGGGGGCGAGTTCACCACAGATCGCCGAAGCCCGGTCCCAGCGAGGCACGGACCGGGTCGGACAGATCGTCCCGGTACCAGAACAGGGCCGTGTCGAGCGTGTCCGGCACGCCCACGCCGTCGGACGTCGGGTCCGGTCCCGGCGCGGACGTGCCGGACTGCCGCATGGCGTCGGTGTCCGCCGGCCGCGGATCGCCCTTTCCGGCTTCGGCCGGGAGAACCACCGTGACGTTCTGCGTTATCGTGCACACCTTGGCATCACGGCACAGGGCGTTCTGGACGCTGGTGGCTCCGCCGATATCACTGGTCGACGTGTGCTGGAAGCCGCGATTCTTCGTCGGGCTCCTCACCGCGGAGATGTTCTTGTTACGGCTGCCGTTTCCGGTGTTGTTCTCGTCCCCGCCACCGCCATCGCGCCCGGAGCTCCGGTCAGCCGGGGAACGCTCCGCTTTCGCATACGCGGGAAGCGGCGCGATGCCGGCGATGAATGCCGTCGAAACGGAAGCGCCGACGAGAAAGAGAACGGCAAGGCTCTTCTTTCCGCTGAGCGTCCGGCCGGCCTGCTGACAAATCATCGATGTCGCCCTCTGCTGAATTCCGGACGAGTTCGGGCCGTCTTCGGGGCCGGAACCGTTTCGCCAGCGTACTGAAAAGGGCGTACCCCGATCCGGGCGCAGATGACGAGGAGGACGGTTATTACCGCATCATTACCGTGCGCTCCGGCGGACGATGAGCGTCTTCATCGCCTGTGGAACGCCTTGATCCTCTGGAAGATCTTGCAGCCGCGGCCCCGCTTCCTGCAGAGGGCCGACTGTGTGTTGTTGCTCTCGCCGGTGTTCGACACCTGCTGCACTCCGCGCTGGATGGTGGGGCTGTTGATCGAGACCGAAATGTTCTTGTTGCACTTGCCGTTGCCGGTGCGCACGACGATGGGACCACGGTCGCCGGCGGTCGTCGTCACCCAGGCGGCGGGACGGATCGCCGTCGCGTTCGCCCCCTCGTGCGGCCACGCGACGGCCCCGAACATCGCGACCGCCGTCACGGCCAATGCCGGTGCCCATATCCTGCGCCCCGAAATGGCGTGCGTTTCTCCCACGCGGCGGCGGATCATCTCGTCGCACACCTGCCCTTCAGTCATCGGCACGACGGAGACGTTCTTCTCCGGAATAGGCGACGTCAGCCTGTGTACCCCGGGGCCGAGCACCGACCACGCGTGCGATGACCTTAAAACTGGGATGATTACCGTCTCTTGCCAAAACGTCGAGATACGGCCCGACACCGAATAACGAAATATCGCGAAATTTCGGCTATCCGGCGGTCGGCACGTCAGTGGCCGTACCCGGCCTTCCTGGCCTGGACGATGGCCTGGGCCCGGTCGGCGACCCGCATCTTGGCGAAGACGTTCGACACGTTGTTGCGCACCGTCTTCGGCGACAGATGCAGGCGCTCGGCGATCATCCCGTTGGACAGCCCGGCGGCGATGAGGTCGAGCACCTCCCGCTCACGCACCGTGAGCTCGGGAAACGCCTCCTCCCGGGACGGCTGGGAGGAGGCGAGCCTGGCGAAGTAGCGGGTGACCCGCCCGGCCAGCGCGGGACCGAAGATCACCTCTCCGCTCGCGACCGCCGTGATGGCGCGCATGATCTCCGTCTGGTCGGCGCCTTTCAGGAGGTATCCGCGGGCTCCCGCCAGCATGGCGGCGAAGACGCTCTCGTCGTCCTCGTGCATCGTGAGGACGAGCACGCCGGTCTCCGGGCACGCGGCCACGATCCGCTCGGTGGCCTGCACGCCGTCCAGTCGGGGCATCCGCAGGTCCATCACGACGACACGCGGGCGCAGCTCGACGGCAAGGGCGACCGCCTCGTCCCCGTCGGCGGCGGTGCCGACCACGTCGACGTCACCGGTGGAGGCCAGCATCATCCGCAGGCCCTCGCGGTACACGGGGTGGTCGTCGGCGAGCAGCACCCGAGGCGTCACAGCGACGCTCCCGTCCGCGCCGGGAGCACCGCGTGAACCCGGGTCCCGCCCCCCTCCGGGGTGCTGACCGCGCACCGGCCGCCGAGTTCCTCGGCGCGCTCCCGCATGCCGACCAGGCCCACCCCCACCAGGGCGCCCGGCCGGATCCCCCGCCCGTCGTCGACCACCTCGACCTCCAGTTCGTCGCCGCTCGCGGTCAGGCGCACCTCGCAGGTCACGGCGCCCGCGTGCCTGGCGACGTTGACCAGAGCTTCGCAGACGATCCGGTAGGCCGCCACCTCGGCCGCGGCGGGCAACCCGTCCATGTCCCCCAGCGCCTCGACCCGTACGGCGAGCCCTCCGGCGCGGAACCTGGCCCCCTCCTGCCGCAGCGCCTCGGCCAGGCCGAACTGGTCGAGGGCCGGTGGGCGCAGGTCGTGCACGAGGCGCCGCACGTCTCCGATCACCGTCGCCAGGTCCCGCCGCACCTGGTCCAGCGCGTCCCGGGCCGCGCCGACATCGCGTACGGCCAGGTTGCGCGCGGCCTCGACCTTCAGCGCCGCGGCGGCGAGCGTCGGGCCCAGCCCGTCGTGGAGATCCCTGCGCAGCCTGCGGCGTTCCTCGGCCACACCGGTGACCAGGCGCTCGCGGCTGTGCTGCAGCTCCTCCGTCAGCGCGGTCGCCCGTACGGCCGCGGCGGCCTGCCGTACGACGTCGGCGAGGAGCCGCTGGTCGGCCTCGGCCAGGGGCGCCCCCCTGCGCGGGGCCAGCGCGAGCCGCCCGATCGGGACCTCCCGGTAGGCGAACGGCAGGACGAGCATGCCGTCGCGGGGCGTCCCGTGCTCGACCACGACGGTCTGGCCGTCCGCCCGGTCCAGCTCGACCCGGACGTACGGCGAGCGGAACGACGCCGACACCGCCCTGGCCACCTCGAGCAGCAGCTCGTCGGGGCCCACGGAGTCCTCCAGCCGCCGGGCGAGCACGGAGACCACGTCGTACGGCTCGCTCCCCCCGGCGAGTACGCGGTTCACCCACCGGCGCGCGCGGGTGCGCAGCGGCGCGTAGACGACCGCCACCACGGCCGCCGCGAGTACGGCCGCGACCGGCTCGTCGATGAGCGCACCGAGCCCCACGAAGACCGGGACGTCGATCACCACCACCGCGACCGCGAGACCGCCGTACAGGAGGGTCCAGTTGAGCACCGGGTCGATGTCGTACAGCCGGTACCGGCCGACCGCCACCAGGACGGCCGCCGCGATCGCGACCATGGAGACGACGAACGCGAGATCCTGCGGCAGGCCCCTGACCAGCATGGGTATCAGGGTGAGGACCCCGTTCAACAGCGCGGCGAGCAACATCCAGCGGAGCTGCGCGCGGCGCACGCCCGAGGACCCTCTGAACCGCCACGCGAACGCCGCGACCGGTACGAGGAGGCTCGGCACGAGCAGGACGGGCGCGACGGCCATGGCCGCCCGCCAGATGTCGTCCGGGATCGGGGGGAGCGGGAGGTCGATCCCCGGCCACGTCCTCGCCGTGGACTCGATCCGCCAGGGGAGCGTGAGGAAGACGAGGATCGCCAGACCGATGGAGCCGAGGGAGAGCGACGCGGCCCATCTCCAGCGCGGCGACGGCAGGCGGCCGTCGGGGAAGAACAGCAGCACGAGCGGCGGGACGAGGTTCAGCAGCGGGCCCAGCCGCGCCGCGGCGTACACGGCCACCGGGGTCAGCGGCAGCGTCCCTCCGTGCCCGGTCAGGGACAACACCGCGTAGGCGGCGGCGAGACCGTTGGCGCAGGCCACGGCGCCTCCGCCGATCAGGAGCCAGGTCATGAGATGGCGGGGCAGCCGGAGGGCGAGCACGCCGCCGGCGGCCGCGAGGGCTACGCCGGGGACCGTGGAGGACCAGACGGCCCAGTCGAACGGCTCGGGTCGCGGTCCGGGACCGGCCGCCATGTCGGCCCACGTGGCGAGCGCGGCGGCGACGACGGACAGCGCCGCGACCACGATCGCGGCCGACGCGGTACGGCGGGGCGCTCGGGAGATCTCGTGGTGGATCGCCGGGGGAAGCGCGCGGGGAAGGCCGGACACGACACTCAGCGTGCCACGCGGCCCGCCGCGCCGTCACGGGAGCGGTGTCCCCGTCGATCCGGGACACGGGTCCCTGACCGGGGCGGGCCGGCCGGGACGCGGCGCGTGGCACTGCTCACTGGCCGCCCGGGACAGGTCGCGGGGACGGTGGGAACCCCAGCGATCGAGGAGGACGACCATGGCCGTGCACATCCAGCCCAGCAACGTCAACCCGGAGGACAGCTCCAGCCGCCCCTCGGCGGCGGCGCCCACGATCTCCCCGGGGCGGGTTCGCCTCGCCGGGGTGCTGCTCGCCGTGGGCGCGGCCGCCTGGGCCGCCGGCACCGTCATCGTCGGAGACAAGATCCAGGAGGGCATCCAGACGCTCGACAGCGTCACCGGCATGCTGTTCGTCGTGGGAGTCTTCGCCCTGGTCGAGGTGGTGCTGCGGACCCGGGGGACGGGCGACCGCTGGGGCCGGGTGATCCCGGCCGGCCTGCTCGTGCTGCTGCCCGTCGCGTTCCTCGTGAACGCGTTGTCCTTCGGGTACGCCACCTACGACGACTTCCCGCCCGCGCTGCTGATCCTCGACGCCAGCTGGCCGCTCAGCCAGATCGGCATGCTCGTCCTGGGCGTCGCGGTCGCGGTGACCCGGCGCTACCAGGGGGCGCTGCGCTGGCTGCCGCTGCTCGCGGGGATGTGGTTCCCCGTGTCGATGGTGGCCCAGATCGTCGGCGGCTCCACGGTGTCGGTCTACGTGAGCGCGGCGTGGCTGCTGGGCACCCACAGCCACATCGGGATCCGGCTCGCGGCGTCTCCGCGGATCGTGTGACGCCCTCTCCCCGGGCTGGGTGCGGGCCCGACCGCAGGGGGACGACGCGGGTCGAGAAATGCGTGAAGTCACCACCACGGGTCGCCGTGTCGCCCGGTACGACTG